>NZ_QAIM01000493.1:982-6376 GCF_003061035.1 Acidovorax sp. HMWF018 | reverse complement strand
GGGGAGGGGCAGGCCCTCTGGTGCCTCTGCAACCGCGGTTGTCAGAGTCTCCTCGTATGGATGTGTCATGGTGGTCGTGGTCAAAAAGCCTGCCGCTGGCAGCACAGCCATGACTAAATCACACGCCACGCCCGCCTGGAAACACAAGTGTTACCAAGCGAAACACTCCTATGCAATGCCCGCTGCGCCGGCGGCCTGAATGATGGGCCATTGCAACACTTTGTACTTCGCATGGAGCCCTCGCTCGTCTTCGCCAGAGGGTGGGAGCCACTTCATCGGCGATGTCCGTCACGCCCGTAGTCCTGTGCTGACGTGTGCTGCGTGGCATGGACTACGGCGCCGTCGCCAGATCATTTTTACAGTGAATTCCATCGCATCACGCAAAGGTTCCACGCACTCCGAGTGGATGGCTGAAGCGAAGTTTTTTGAGGAGTTACACCATGAATGAAGACACCATCAAGGGCAACTGGAAGCAGTTCAAGGGCAAGATGATCGAGCAGTGGGGCAAGCTCACGAACGACGACTTCGATGTCATCGACGGCAAGCGCGAACAGTTCCTGGGCAAGCTGCAAGAGCGCCAGGGCATCGCCCGCGACGTGGCCGAAAAGCAGCTCAAGGAATGGCAAGACCGCCACCCCGACTTCCGCTTCAACGACTGATAGCGCGACCGCGCTGCGGGGCTTTCGCCCCGCCCCCGCCAGGCCACCCCTGGCGCACAGCCCCTACAAGATTCACACCCATTGCATTCCATTTCATCGAGGAGAAAACCATGACATTCCAACGCACCCTGATCGCCGCCTGCGCCGCCGGTCTGATGGCTACCACCGCTTTTGCCATGACCCCCGCAGAGCACAAGGCCGCCAAGGACAGCATCTCGGCGGACTACAAGATGAACAAGCAAAAATGCGATGCCCTCAAGGCCAACGCCAAGGACATCTGTATGAAGGAAGCCAAGGGCACCGAAGACGTGGCCAAGGCCGAGCTCGAAGCCCAGTACAAGCCCAGCGCCAAGGCCAGCCAGAAGGTGGCTGAAGCCCGTGCCGACGCCGCCTACGCTGTCGCCAAGGAAAAGTGCGACGACCTGACCGGCAACGCCAAGGACGTGTGCGTGAAGGATGCCAAGGCCGAACATGTGAAGGCCAAGGAAAACGCCAAGGTGGCCGCCGCCCAGGCCAAGCCTGCAGACACAGCGGCCGAGAAGGCCGCCAACGTGGCCGAGGCGCGCAAGGACGCCACCGCCGAGAAGAATGAAGCCAACTACAAGGCTGCCAAGGAGCGCTGCGAGACGATGACTGGCGACCTCAAGTCCAAGTGTGTGGACGACGCCAAGCGCATGTACGGCCAGAGCTGATGGGGCGGGCGCTGGGCGCCCAAGTCCCTTGCACTACCAGGCCCTGCCCGCCGCGCGCGGTGCAGGGCCTGGCTGCGTATGGCGTGGCCATGACCTGCATCAACACCCGGCCGGGCCGGGGCTTCTAAGCTCGCACCTTCGTCTGATCTGCCCGCCCAAGGAGTCCCATGGCCCACCTCGAATGGTCTGATGCGTTGAACCTCGACCTGCCCCTGATGGATGACACCCACCGGCAGTTCGTCGACTTGCTGGCCGCTGTGGACCAGGCCGGTGACGCCGACCTGCTGCCCCGCTGGCGCGCGCTGGTGGAGCATACCGAGCAGCATTTCGGGCAGGAAGACGACTGGATGGCCTCCACCCGATTTGCATCGGGCAACTGCCACAGCATGCAGCACAAGGTGGTGCTGCAGGTGATGCGTGAAGGCACGGCCCACGCCGAACAGGGCGACCTGAAGGTGCTGCGCGTCATGGCCAGCGAGCTGGCGCTGTGGTTTCCGCAGCATGCGCAGAGCATGGATGCCTCGCTGGCCCTGCACCTGCGCCGTGTGGGGTTTGACCCTGTGACCGGCGTGGTGCACGCTCCCGGCGCGTTACCGGGTGCGTTGATCCACGGTTGCGGTGGGGCCACGTGTTCGGACACCGACGCCCCGGGTGCGAGCGAGCCCGCTGCCCAACGCGATATCGCGCCCGCTGTGGCCGCCTGACAGCGACGCAGCTGCGCTGTCTGTCCGCAGCGGCAAGCGTCAGCAGACGCTGAACGAACAAACGAGAGGCAGGCACAACAAGGCCAGAGCACCGCCCTGGCGTGACCCGGGGGCCATCGGGCTTTCACCCGTGCAGCCGTCCTGCTTGTGTGGCATGCTGCCCCATCTCAAGGCAATTGGGGGCGGCGCGGCCGCTTCGCATCATGGCCGACACCACCCCTCCCGACGACCCCTGCGACGACACGGCCCGTCTCCAGGCCCTGCAGCGCTACGGCATTCTCGACACGCCCATGGAGCCCGCCTACGACGAGCTGGCCGACCTGGCGGGCTACGTGTGCGAAGCGCCCGTGGCATTGATCAGCCTGCTGGACAGCCAGCGCCAGTGGTTCAAGGCCGCCCGTGGGTTTGCGCTGCGGGAAACCCCGCTGAGCGAGTCGGTGTGCCGCTATGCCATCCGCCAGTCCGGCGTCTTCATCGTGCCCGACCTGGCACAAGACCCGCGCTTTGCGCACTATGCGATCGTCACGCAGAAGAACCCACTGCGCTTTTACGCCGGGGCGCCGCTGGTCACGCCCGATGGCTTTGTGCTGGGCACGCTGTGCGTGCTGGACCACCGGCCGCGCGAGCTGTCAGCCAAGGTGCAGGACCTGCTCAGTGCCCTGGCGCGCCAGGTGATCCGGCTGCTGGAGCTCAAGCGTGCCAACGACCGCCAGGGCCAGATGCTGATGGAGCTGGAGGCGGCGCGCCACCAGATGGCGGTGCTGGCCCACACCGATGTGCTGACCGGGTTGGCCAACCGCCGCTCGTTCACCGATCGCCTGCGCCAGGAATGGGCACTGCTGCAGCGCGGCAATGAGCCAGCCAGCCTGTTGATGATGGACCTGGACCACTTCAAGCGCGTGAACGATGTGTACGGCCACCATGTGGGTGACCAGGCGCTGCAGCTGTTTGCCACCCTGTGCCGCGATGTCTTCCGCGCGGCCGATGTGCTGGGGCGCTGGGGGGGCGAGGAGTTTCTGGCCCTGTTGCCCGCCACCGGGCTCGACCAGGCACAGGTGGTGGCCGAGCGTGTGCATGCGGCGCTGGCCGCCCACCCGTTGCCCGGCATCGAGCCGGCGCTGGTGCTGTCGGTCAGCATGGGGCTCACCCTGTTCGACCCGCTGCGGCCGCTGGACATCACCCTGCGCCTGCTGGACTCTGCGCTCTACACCGCCAAGCGCGAGGGGCGCAGCCGCACCGTGGTAGTGTAGATGCTCTGTTTTTGATAGCTGCCGGCGCATATTGCACTAGCGCTACCACCCGTTTTTACTAAAAATTGTGCCCCTGGGGCCTGCGCACGGCCCCCGGGACACCTTCAGAACTCCGGGTGGCGCGGCACCAGCAAGGCCGCTGTGCGCCACGCCAGGTCGCGCAGCGCCCGGCGCAGGGCGGGCGAATCTGCAGCGCCGCTTGCAGGCCCTCCGTGGCTGTGGTCCGCCTCGGCACGGTGGGGGCAAAAGGCTGCGTCCAGCACCTGCTGCTTGGCGCAGTGCAAGGCCAGCCGGTCCTGCGACCGCAGGGCCGCCATCAACTGGTCGCGGTGGCGCTGCACGCGGGCCGCTTCGGCGGCGGTCAGCGCAGGGCCCCTTGCGGGGCCGGTGCTGGCGGGCGGCGTCAGTGCCTGGGCCTGCGCCAGGTACTGGGCCCAGCGGGTGGTCTGCGCGGCGGCGTTCATGCAGCCTCCGCGCGCGGGGCTGCGGGGCGCTGCACGGGCGGCATGGTGGGGCGCGGGGGCGTGCCGCCCTGCGACAGGCCGTACCAGTTCACCTTGCGCGTCAGCACCATCACCGCTGCCAGCACCAGGAAGAGCGCAATCGCACCCACCACCAGCGCTGTCTGCTCCAGCTGCAGCAGCACGTACAGCAGGCCATACAGCAGCGCAATGCCCGCCCCCAGTGGCACACCGCGCGTGAGCCCGCCCAGCATGTGGCTGGCGTAATAGGCCAGCAGCAGCACACACGCGCTCGCGGCCACCGCGTACCAAATGCCAAACGGCAGGTGCTCCGACAGGCTCACCAGCAGCAGGAAGAAGCTGCACAGCGCGCTGCCCACCAGCAGGTACTGCACCGGGTGCACACGCAGCTTCTTCATCAGCTCGAACAGGCCCACGGCCACGAAGGTGAGGGCGATGAACAGCACGCCGTACTTGGTGGCGCGGTCAGAGAGGGAATAGGGATTCACCGGGTCGATGAAGGCCACGCTAAAGCTGTCGGCGCAGTCGCCCGGCGTGGCCCCGCTGTGTGCATAGTCGCTGCCCTCATCGGCGCCCAGGCAGATGCGCTTGCCATTCGCAATGTCGGCCTGCGCCGTGGTGGCCAGCGACGACAGGCGCCACTGGGCCGAAAAGCCGGTCTTCTTGACCTCGCGCTCCGACGGCAGAAAGCGCCCGGCAAACGACGGGTGGGGCCAGCTGCTGGTCATCAGCACCTCGGTGTTGCCGCCCAGCGGCACGATGGCCAGGCGCTCGGTGCCCACCAGCTCCAGGTCCAAGGTGGCCGTAAGGCCGTCGGCCTTGCCGCGCACGGATTCGGGCAGCACCGCATGCAGGCCCCGGCTGTAGGTGGGGTGGAAGGTGCCGGGCTTGAGCGCCAGCGCCTGGCTGCCCATGGTGAACTGCGCGGTACGGATGCCGCGCGCATCGCCCACGGCCATCATCACGATGGGCGCGCCGCAGTGCATGCGCGAATTCTTCATGCTGCTCTGCGGCAGCAGGCTGGCCAGCGACCCCCATTGCGCCGTCACGTTGGCCTTGAGGTTGTAGGTGTTCACCTTGTGCAGCCCGCGTGCGCGTTCTTCCATCGCGGCGCCGGTGGTGAGCTTGAGCTGCTCGGGCATGGCGGTCAGGATGAATTCGCGGCGCCTTTCGACCATGCGGCGCTCGTCACCCTTGCCGACTTCTTCATCCCAGCTCTCCACGCAGGCGCTGTGGATCATGGGGCCCATCAGCGTCTGCGGCCCGGCCAGGCTCTCGGCCACGCTTTGCGCGGTGATGCTGCGGTAGCGCAGCCTGTCGCGCACCACGTCTTCGATCAGGCCCAGGCCAAAGAGCAGCAACACGGTGATGGCGGTCAGCGCCGCCAGCTTGGTGAACAAGGGGTGTTTGAACAAAAGATCCTCCACAAGTGACTGTTGTGGGGGGAGTGTTGTGGCGCGCTGTGAGGGCGCTATGAAGTTTGTGAGGCCAGTGTGAAGTGGCGGGGGTGACGTGCGAAGTGCGAAGTGGGGCGCTGGCAGAATCGACCGCCTGTGTCATCCACCTGGGAGTGCCATGCGAAAAACAGCGTCCCGTTTCATGCCCCC
>NZ_QAIM01000493.1:0-961 GCF_003061035.1 Acidovorax sp. HMWF018 | reverse complement strand
CCCGCCATTGCGCTGGCCGGGGCGGTGCTTTCTGGCCGTGATGGCGGTGGCCTTCATGGCCGTGCTTTGGATGCATCCCGTGGCGGTGGGCGGCTCGCTCCTGGCGCTCGGCAGTCTGGTAGCCGTACTGAGCAGGCGCGAGGCCCTGCGCCTGGCCCGCATGGCGCAAGGCCGGGCGGGGGAGTCGATCTGCCAGTTTGCCCGCGCCATTGACTGCCGCCGGGTGGACACCTGGGTGGTGCGCGCGGTGTACGAGGAACTGCAGCGCAGCTTATCTGTAGCGGTGGCCGTGCCCTTGCGCGTGACCGACCACCTTCAGCGCGACCTGCGCCTTGATGCTGACGACCTGGATGACCTGGTCGCAGACATGGCACAGCGGGCCCGCCGCAGCCTGGCCGACACATCGGCCAACCCCCTGTTCGGCAAAGTGAGCACGGTGGGCGATCTGGTCGAATTTCTCCAGGCCCAGCCCCGCCTCCCGACCTGCGCCGTCTAGGCTCTGCGGAACTCCAGCGCCACCCGCAGTCCCGGCGCCGTGTTGCGTGCCACCATCTGCCCGCCATGCAGCGCCATCACGCGCTGCACAATCGCCAGCCCCAGACCCGATCCGCTGCGCTCGCCGCCCGGCCTTGCAGTGGTGAAAAAACGCTCCCCCAGGCGCGGCAGCGCGTAGCCGGGCACGCCGGGGCCGCTGTCTTGCACGGCCACCGTGGCGCCGTCCAGCTCTACCCGCACCGTGCTGCCTGCGGGCGCAAAGTCGATCGCGTTGTCCAGCAGGTTGGTCAGCGCCAGCGTCACCAGTTCGGCCTCCCATGGGCCGCTGGTGCCGTAGCCGCTCAGCGCCAGGGTGATGCCGCGCTGCCCGGCGCGGGCGCGGGTCTGGGCGATGGCGGCCTCGGCGCAGTCTTGCAGCGCCACGGGCGCGCGGCCTTCGGCGTGCTGGCGCTGCTCCAGCTTGGAC
>NZ_QAIM01000492.1:14419-18167 GCF_003061035.1 Acidovorax sp. HMWF018 | reverse complement strand
CATGTGGAGGGTGTGGCGCGGGATGCAGGCGACTACCGCGTGGGCAAGGGCTGGTCGGGCGGCAGCAAGGTGCTGGGCAGCTTCAATCGCACGGACACTGGCAGCGTGGGCCTGTCGTGGGTGGGCGACCAGGGCTACCTGGGTGCAGCCTACACCCGCCAGACCGCCAAGTACGGTCTGCCCGGCCACAACCACAGCTTTGACGGCTGCCACACCCATGGCGACCACCTGCACTGCGGCGCCCACGCGGACGACGAAGCCGACGGCCATGACCACGACGCCGCCGCAGGCGATGTGCCGGTGGTGGACCTGCGCAGCGAGCGCTTTGACGTGCGGGGCGAGCTGCGCAACCCGTTTGCGGGCTTCTCGGCATTGCGGCTGCGTGCGGGTGTCACCGACTACAAACACGACGAGGTCGAAGACGGCGCCATCAGCACCACCTTCAAGAACAAGGCCTACGACACGCGTGTCGAGCTGCAGCACGAGCCCATCGGCGGCTTCAAGGGCGTGATCGGCCTGCAGACCTCGCAGCGCAAGTTCAGCGCCGAGGGCGAGGAGGCCTATGTGCAGCCCACTGTGACCCGCAAGACGGGCCTTTTCGTGCTGGAAGAGTACCGCTGGAACGACTGGCGCTTTGAAGCCGCCCTGCGCCATGACCGCCAGACGGCCGAGGCCCAGACCAGTGGCATCGAGCGCAGCCACAACGGCACCTCGGCGTCGCTGGGCGCGGTGTGGAAGTTCACGCCGGGCTACCAGGTGGGCACCTCGTTCACCCGCGCCAGCCGCGCCCCGTCGGCCGAGGAGCTGTACGCCCAGGGCCTGCACATGGCCACCAGCACGTACGAACGGGGCAATGCCGACCTGCGCTCCGAAATCTCGCAGAACATCGATGTGAGCCTGAAGAAGACCAGCGGCGACACCACCTTCGGCGTGAGCGTGTTCCGCAACCGCATCCAGAACTACATCTATGGCCGCACCCTGGACGAGCTGGACGGCCTGCAACTGCTGCAGTACAGCCAGGCCGACGCCACCTTCACCGGCATCGAAGGCCAGGTGCGCCAGCGCCTCACGCGCAATCTGGGCATCACCCTGTTTGGCGACACCGTGCGCGCCAGGCTGGACGGCGGTGGATTGCTGCCACGCATCCCGGCCACCCGCGCCGGTGTGCGGCTGGACGCCAACTGGCAGGCCTGGGAAGGCCAGGTGGAATGGGTGCAGGTGGCCCGCCAGAACCGCGTGGCCGACTTTGAAACCGCCACGCCCGGCTACGGCATGCTGAACCTGGGCGTGAGCTACAACGGCCAGTTCAGCAGCGGCACCCCCTGGCAGGTGTACCTGAAGGCCAACAACCTGACGGACCGCCTGGCGTACGCGCACACCTCGTTCATCAAGAACGCAGCGCCGCTGATGGGGCGCAATCTGACGGTGGGGGTGAAGGTGGCGTTCTGACGGGTGATGCCGTCGTGATGTGAGCGAGCCAGCGGCGGGGGAGGGCGTCGCTGGCTCGCATATCTGGCGGCCCCAAACCACCCAAACCACCGAGTCCAAAGGTGACTTGGATGCATGCCATACTCGCTTTGACGTGGTTGATTTTTCGATCCGTCAAGGCGACGCTGCCTCAGTCCCGGTGATGGCGCGCACCCGATTCGGAAATGGGATTGGCTCCGCAGCAGGCCGCCCAACGCAGGGTTGCGCGACGCGCGAAGGACTTGTTCGGCGCGGCCGCGCATGAATCTGACCCATTTGCAATAGCCCTGCATGCCCACCACTCCCACGCCGTCCGCAAACCTGTTGCAACTGCTTCCTGAGGCGGTGGTGCAAACCGATGCGCTGTGGGAGATCACCTATCTGAACCCGGCGTGGCACAAGCTCACCGGCCATTCGGTGGCGGCGGCGCTTGGCAGGTCTTTGCTGGAGTTCGTGCATCCCGACGACATCGGCACCATGCGCTCGGGCATGCCGGTGTTCCGCTTGCGCTTTGCCGACGCGGACTATCGCTGGGTGCGTCTGCAGCTCCACCCGGAGACGGATGCGGCGGACCGGGTGATCAGCCGCCAGGGTGTCCTGATCGAGATCACCGAGGTCACCGAGCAGGTGCTGGTGGAAGTTCGCCAGCGCTTTCTGCGCTTGCTGGAAACCATTGATGGCGTGGTGTGGGAGGCTGAAATCGGGGTGGGCAATACCTTTCTGAGCCCGCAGGTCGAACGCTTGTTCGGCTACTCCGTCGAGGAGTGGCGGGCTGACCCGGGCTTCTGGAGGGCGCATGTGCATCCCGATGATCTGGAGGAGGCCTTGGTGATCGACGATGCCGCCTACAACGCCACGCACAGCCATGCCTACGAGATGAGCTACCGGCTGATTGCCAAGTCGGGCAAGGTCGTGTGGGTGCGTGATCTGTGCCGCGCAGTGGTCGAGCCGGGTCGCCCGAACCGCATGATCGGCCTGATGATCGATGTCACCCAGCAGAAGAATACCGAACTCGATCTGTTGCGCTCCGAAAACCGCTATTCGCTGGCGACCCGCGGATCCAATGACGGCATCTGGTATTGGGACTTGCGAACGGACGCCCTGCATGTGTCCGGGCGCTTTCTCCAGATTGTCGGACTGGGTAGCCGCGATCATGTGTACGACGGAGGCTGGCGCTTTCTCGGGCAACTGATCGATCGCGAGGATCGCGCTCGCGTGCAGGAGGCCTACCGCAGACACCTGTCCGGAAACAGCGCGAACTTTTCGGTGGACTTCCGTGCGTTCCACGGGGCGGGGCGGCTGGTGTGGGTCAATTGGCGCGGGCTCGCCGAGTTTGAAGACGGTGCTCCCGTGCGCATGGCGGGATCGTTGAGTGATCTGGCCGAGCGTGGCAGCTCCTACGACGCACTGACCAACTTGCCGGGTCGGCCGTTGTTCCGCGATCGCCTCGCGCAACTCATCGCACTGCACCAGAACGACGGGGTGAACGGTGATGGCGAGCCAATACGAGGTGGGGCCACGATGTTTGCCGTGCTGCTGCTGGACCTCAACGGGTTCAAGGCGGTCAATGACTGCTACGGACACCATGTGGGCGACCAGCTACTGCAACAGGTGGCGCGGCGGCTCGAATCCTGCGTGCGGGCGGTGGATCTGGTCGCCCGCATGAGTGGCGACGAGTTCAATGTGCTGCTGGAGTCCATTGACCCCGCTGAAGCCAGCCAACGGGCAGAGCAGATCGCCGCCGCCCTTGCGGCGCCCTATGTGATCGGCGAACACACCGTGATCAGTGGCGCGAGTGTTGGCTTGGCCACCAGCGCATCCAGGCTGGCGACGGTCGACGACTACCTGCGCGCGGCAGACACCGCCATGTACCAGGCCAAAAGTCAGTCATTGGGCGTGTGCGTGGCCCCATAAGGCGTTGCGGCCACGCCCGGCGAGGGCGTGCTGATCCGGGCTACAGGGCCGCAGGTGGTCGCCTCAAGGAACAATCGCCACCGATTTGACCTGGGCCCACACCGCGCTGCCGGGCACCACCCCCAGCGCATGCAGGGACCGGTGGGTGACCCGCGCGAGCAAAAAAGACTCCCCACAGCGCAGCCGCACCAGCGCCTGCGAGGGGTGGGCGTCGGGCGCGACCGAGTCGATCAAGCAGGGCAGGTGGTTCTGGATGCTGGTCTGCGTGGGCTCCTGCACCGTCAGGCTCACGTCGCGGGCCAGCACCCGCAGCCGCACCGCCTGGCCCACGGGCAGGCCGCTGTCGCGCAGCCACATGGCGCCACCG
>NZ_QAIM01000492.1:7912-14383 GCF_003061035.1 Acidovorax sp. HMWF018 | reverse complement strand
GCCCATGGTGCTGGGCGACGACAGCACCTGGTCCACCGGCCCGGCGGCCTTGACCTGACCGCCCTCCAGCACCACCAGGTGGTCGGCCAGCCGTGCCAGTTCGTCGGCAGAGTGCGTGACATACAGCATGGGGATGTGCAGCTCGTCGCGCAGGCGCTCCAGCCAGGGCATGATCTCCTGGCGCCGCGCCAGGTCGAGTGCGGCCATGGGCTCGTCCAGCAGCAGCAGGCGGGGGGAAGTTGCCAAGGCACGGGCAATGGCCACCCGCTGGCGCTCGCCGCCCGAGAGCTGGCCGGGCCGGCGCTGCAACAGGCGGCCGATGCCCAGCAGTTCGATGGCCGTCTGCAGCGTGGCCTCGGCCTGCGCAGACCGGGCGCGCTTCAGGCCATACCGCAGGTTGCCCAGTACGTCCAAGTGCTCGAACAGGCTGGCCTCCTGGAACACGTAGCCCAGCGCCCGCTGATAGGTGGGCAGAAACACCTGGGTGGCATCGTCCTGCCACACCTCGCCAGCCACCACCACCAGGCCGGGGTGCGCGCGCTCCAGCCCCGCCACGCAGCGCAGCACGCTGGTCTTGCCCGAGCCCGAGGTGCCAAACAGCACCGTGATGCCGCTGCCGGGCAGGTGCAGGTCCACGGCCAGTTCAAAGTCAGCACGCGGCAGCGCAAGCTGGATGCGCAGGTCGTCGGGCGCACTCATGGCAGCACCCGCGAGCCACGGTTCTTGAGCAGCGCCAGGCACAGCAGCACCACGAACGAGAACAGCACCATGCCGCCCGCCAGCCAGTGCGCCTGGGCGTATTCCATGGCTTCCACATGGCCGTAGATCTGGGTGGAGACCACCCGCGTCTTGCCCGGGATGTTGCCGCCAATCATCAGCACCACGCCAAACTCGCCCACGGTGTGGGCAAAACTCAGGATGGCTGCGGTGAGCAGACCGGTGCGGGCCTGCGGCAAGGCCACCGTGAAAAACGCATCCACCGGGCTGGCCCGCAGGGTGGCGGCCACTTCCATCGGGCGGCGGCCCATCGACTCGAAGGCATGCTGCAGCGGCTGCACTGCAAACGGCATGGAGAACACCACCGACCCAATCACCAAGCCCGTGAAGGTGAACGACAGCAGGCCCCAGCCCATGGCCTGCGTGAACTGCCCCAGCGGCCCGGCAGGCCCCATGGCCACCAGCAGGTAAAAGCCGAGCACCGAGGGCGGCAGCACCAACGGCAGGGTCACAAAGGCGCCCACGGGCCCTTTCCACCACGACTCGGTTTGCGACAGCCACCAGGCCAGTGGCGTGGCGATCAACAGCAGCACGAGGGTGGTGAGGGTGGCAAGCTGCAGGGTCAGCCAGATGGCTTGCAGTGCTTCAGGGCCCAGAGGCATAAAAGAAAAGGGCGGTGGCGTGGATGGGGTGTGAGTATCTCAGTGCTCGTAGCCAAAGCCGCGGATGACCGCACGCGCCTTGTCGCCCTTAAGGTATTGCAGCAATGCTGCCGCCGCGGCGTTGCCCTGGCCTTTGTTCAGCAGCACGGCGTCCTGGCGGAGCGGTGTGTAGAGCGCTGCAGGGATGGCCCACACCGAGCCCTCCACCAGGCGGCCATCGGCCATCACCTGCGACAGGGCGACAAAACCGAGCTGGGCATTCTGGGTCGCAACGAACTGGTGGGTCTGGGCAATGTTCTCACCCTGCACAAACTTGGGCCGCAGAGCGTTCAGCACGCCCAGCTGGGTCATCACTTCCACGGCGGCGGCTCCGTAAGGGGCGAGCTTGGGGTCGGCCACCGCGATCTTGTCGAAGGTGCCGGATTTGAGCACCTGGCCTTGGGCATCTACCAGGCCGGGCTGCTTGCTCCACAGGGCCAGCTTGCCAATGGCATAGGTGAAACGGCTGGCATCGACCGCCAGGCCTTCCTTGGCGAGCCTGGCCGGGGTTTCATCATCGGCGGACAGCAGCAGGTCAAACGGCGCACCGTTCTTGATCTGCGCATAGAACCGCCCGGTGGAGCCAAAAGCCAGCGTGGCTTTGTGGCCGGTGTCCTGCTCAAACAGGCGGGCAATCTTCTGCATCGGGGCTGTGAAGTTGGCGGCCACGGCCACCGGCACCTCACCCGCTTGGGCCGAAACCGCCATCGCCAACGAGGCGGCCAGAGACAACAGGAAACGCATCACGACAATCTCGCTATTCTTCATTGGAATAACGAGACTGTAGCATGTCAGTCGCATCGCTATTCCGTTGATGAACAGCGATGCCTCAAGCGTCTGTACCGCCCAGTTAACATGCCCGCATGAGCAATTCTTCACTGCCCCTGGCCGAGGTGCTGGGCCACGAGGCCACGGACAAACGCATCGACATCCTGCGCCGCATTGGCGAGGTGGGCTCCATTTCCGAGGCGGCGCGGGGCGCGGGCGTGAGCTACAAGGCCGCCTGGCAGGCACTGGAGACGCTGACCAACCTGGCCGGGGTGCCGCTGGTGGAGAAGGTGGTGGGCGGCAGCGGCGGCGGCGGGGCCGCGCTCACCCCAGCCGGCCAGCGGGTGCTGCAGGCGGCCCATGCGCTGGCGGATGCACGCCAACAGGTGCTGGGCCGATTGAAGAGCGATGACGACGCAGCGACCGGCCGCGCCGCACTGGCGCTGCGCACCAGCATGCGCAACCAGTTTCCTTGCACCGTGGGCAAGGTGCGGGCCGTGGGAGGGCAGGTGCGCGTGCAGCTGCTGCTGGCGGATGGGCAGGCGCTGCATGCGTCCATCACGCGGGTCAGCGCGCAGTTGCTGGGTTTGAAGGCAGGGGTTGGTGTGCTGGCGCTGTGCAAGGCGACGGCGGTTCAGGTGGCCCAGGCCCCTGGCAGTCCCGCAGGCAATGCCATGGCCGGGGTGGTGCGTAGCGTCGCTCGCGGCGCCGCCCCCGAGGTGGTGCTGCAGCTGCCCTGCGGCATCCAGCTGGTGGGCTTTGCCGCTGAAGGAGCCAAGGTTCGAGCGGGCCAGCAAGCCACGGCGGTTTTTGACGAATCCAGCATCGTCATCGCCGCGGCTTCCTGAGGGTTGAGGGTCTTCCAGCGCATTGGACAGGCGGGCCAGCGGGCCCCGCTACCTGCTGCGATCGCCGTCGCGCACGGATTCGATCGTGCCGTTGTAGATGCGAACCACCCCCAGAAAGGTGCCCGGCCCCCGGTCGTACGTCCACTCTTCCATGGGCACACACTGGTTGGCCAGCACTGCTGCGGGACCGCCCGGGCGGTAGGGCGTCACCACCCAGCCCAGCTGCAGCATGGAAACGCACACGCCCTCGCGGTAGATGGGGTCGCCACATTTTTGCAGCAGCGTCACGGGAGAGTCGCCTTTGCCCACCAGTGATCCATTGCAGCGCAGGGACTGCGATGCCTGGGCCGGCAGCACCGTGCACAGGGCCAGTGCGGTTGCCACCAGCTGCAAGGTCCTTCGATAAAGGCCTGGCAGCGCTGTCTGGTTCCGGAGGTATCTCATGGAGGCGGTTTCGAAAATACTGCGCATTACTGTACAGCGGCACAGCCGTGGAGGGGTGTGCACCGCCTTTCGCTTCGCTTTCATCGCCTGTCCGTAGAAGCACAGTGGCCCCAGCCCGCCACAGGCGGCATGATCGGGGGATGAAACTGCTGTTGGTCGAAGACGATTTTGATCTGGCCGGGGCCCTGAGCCGCAGTCTGGTGGCCCGTGGGTTCGAGGTGTTGTGCTGCGCAGATGGCAAGGAGGCCCTGGCGGCTGCGCGGCGCACCGCGTTTGACGTGATCACGCTCGACCTGTCGCTGCCGGGCCTGGACGGGCTGGAGGTGCTGCGGCGCCTGCGCGATGGCGGCAGCACCACACCGGTACTGGCGTTGACCGCCCGCGCTGCCGTCACGGACCGGGTGGCAGGACTGGAGGCCGGGGCCGATGACTACCTGGCCAAGCCCTTTGACCTGGATGAGCTGGTGGCGCGGCTGCGGGCCCTGACGCGCCGCGTGGGGCGCGACGGGCAGTTGCGCTGCGGGGCGCTGTACCGCGAGCCGGGCAGTGGCGTGTTCTACAACGATGCCTTGCCGCTGGAGCTGTCGCAGCGGGAGTCCGAGCTGCTGCGGCTACTGATGTCGCGCGTGGACCGGGTGGTCAGCAAGGAAGAGCTGCGCACCCAGGTGTTTGCCAACACGGACGAGCAGGTGCAAGCCGACGCGGTGGAAGTGGTGGTGCACCGGCTGCGCAAGAAGCTGGTGGGCACCAACGCCGAGATCGTGACCTTGCGCGGCGTGGGCTACCTGCTGTGCGATGCCGACAGCATGGCCGCCCACAAGACGGACAAAGCCGACAAGTCCGACAAGGGCGGGGTGGCCCGGTGACGCTGCGGTGGTGGTGGCAGCGGCGGCCCTGGCGGCCGCGGGGCGGCTCATTGCAGCGGGTGCTGCTGGTGGGCTGGCTGGTGCCGCTGTGGGGGCTGGTGGCCGTGATCTGCGTGGTGCAATGGACCTATCAGGCGCAGCATGACGCCACCGCGCAAGATGAGGCCTTGCGCCAGGCGCTGGCGCATTGGCCCGCAGATCTGTCAGCAGAGCCTGCCGCATCCCTGCCTGCCCAACCAGTGCCCGGTGTCTGGTACCGCGAGAGCAATCTGGACGGCGAACGCCTGGCTGGCAGCGCCGATCTGCCGCGCGTGCCTCCCACCGAGGTGGTGCGTGACCCCGGTGCCGTGCACTTCTACCTGGCGCAGGTCGGGGACCAACTGGTGCGGGTGGCCGTGACCCTGTACCAGCCCACCGGGGTGAAGGAGGGGCAAGCCGTGGCTGCGCCCGTGGTGCGCCAGGCGGCACGCCCGCTGGGCGAGCGCCTGCCTGGTGCGCGCCGCCTGCTGGGCGGTGGCTCGGGCCTGTGGTGGGTGGTTCTGCTGGCGTTGGCGATGACCTCCGTGGCGGTGCTGCTGGCGCGGGCTGCGTCGGGCTGGTTGCGGCATGCAGATGTGTCGCTGATGCGGCCGCCCAGCGGCGACGTTGTGGGCACTGCAGAGCGCATCTACGAAGGCCCGTCGGAACTCGCGCCCGCCGTGCAGCACTTTGCCGAGCTGCAACACAGCCAGAGCCGCTGGATCGAGGAGCAGCGGCGCTTTCTGGCCGATGCCACCCACCAGTTGCGCACCCCCATGGCCGTGCTGCGCACCCAGCTGCAGGCCGCCATGGCCGGAGACATGCTGGTGGGCGATGCGCTGCAGCAGATGCTGCACACCGTGGACCGCGCCTCGGGCCTGGCCAACCAGTTGCTCAGCCTGAGCAAGGTGGAGCAGCTCAAGCGCATGGGCGAGCTGCCCAACGTGGACCTGAACGCGATTGCCCGCGAGGCCGTGATGGAGCTGGCACCGCTGATTGCGGCCAAACGGCTCGACTTTGCGCTGGAGGGCCCTGACACGCTGTGGGCACCCGGCGACGCAGCGCTGCTGGGCGAACTGATGCGCAACCTCCTGGCCAACGCCATCCACCACACGCCCACCCATGGGCGGCTGGGTGTGCTGCTGCGCGACAGCACCGGGCGGCGCGAGGTGCTGGTGTGGGACGAGGGCCCCGGCATCGACGACGCCGTGCGGCAGCGACTGTTCCAGCCGTTTTCGGCGGGGAAGGGCGGGGTGGGGCTGGGGTTGTCCATCTGCCGGCAGATTGCCGAGGCGATGGGCGCCCAGGTTACGCTGTTCAACCGCATGGACGCGGGGCAGGTCATCGGCGTGGATGCCGTGGTGGCCTGGGAAGAATGAGATGCCCGTGACGGCCCCCTCCGAGACACCTGCAGCGCATGGCATCGAGTTCCGGGATGTCAGCAAGCGCTACGGCTCATCGCCTGACGCTCCGCTGGTCGTGGACCACATCAGCTTCAGCGTGCCGCGTGGAACGCTTACCACCATCCTCGGGCCATCGGGCTGCGGCAAGACGACCACGCTGCGCCTGATTGCCGGGCTCGAATCGCCCACATCGGGCCGCATCTTCATCGAAGGGCAGGATGTGACCCCGCTCGGCCCGGCGCAGCGCAACGTGAGCCTGGTGTTCCAGAACTACGCACTGTTTCCGCACATGAACGTCATCGACAACGTGGTCTACGGCCTGCATTTGTCGGGCCTGGGCAAACAGCAGGTGCGCGACAAGGCGCGTGCCATGCTCGACACCGTGGGCCTGCACGGTCTGGACCAGCGCAGGCCGCACGAGTTGTCGGGCGGGCAGCAGCAGCGCGTGGCCCTGGCCCGCGCGCTGGCGCTGGAGCCTGCCGTGCTGCTGTTTGACGAACCCCTGTCCAACCTGGACGCCCGCCTGCGCCGTTCCATGCGCGAGGAAATTCGCGCCCTGCAGCAGCGCCTGAAGCTCACCGTGGCCTATGTCACCCACGACCAGTCCGAGGCCCTGGCCGTCAGCGACCAGATCGTGGTGATGGACCGGGGCGCCATCGCCCAGCGCGGCGCGCCCAGCGCGCTGTACGAGCAACCCACGTCCGAG
>NZ_QAIM01000492.1:3902-7857 GCF_003061035.1 Acidovorax sp. HMWF018 | reverse complement strand
CTGGCCGCGCGGGTCACCCGCTGCACCTATCTGGGCAGCGTCATGGAATACACCTTTGCCAGCGCCCTGGGCGCCATTTTTGTGGTGTCGCCCCTGGTGGAGTTGCCGCTGGATGTGGGGGCCCCGGTCAGCCTGACGCTGGCAGACCACGGGGTGTCCGTCGTGGCCGGATGAGGCGGGCGGCGTTTGCCCGTCACGCGCTACGCCGTTCAGTGATACTTTTTTTATGAGCGATGCCCTTGGACTACACCGTTGCTGTTTTTGATCTGGACAACTGCCTGATGGATGCCCGGGCGGTGGGGCCCTTGTTCGAGCCCGCTTTCGAGGCTGTGCGGCAAGCCAACCAGGGCGCTCTGGCCCCTGAGGCCCTTGCGCAAGCGCTGCAGGCCTGCTGGTTCACCGCGTTCGACCTGGTGGCTGAGCGCCACCATTTCACGCCCGCCATGCGCGCTGCGGGGTGGCAGCAGTTCAGCCAGATGGAGGTGAAGACGCCGTTGCGAGGCTATGCCGACATCGAACTGCTGCCCCGCATCCCGCTGCGGCGCTATCTGGTCACCAGCGGCTTTCGGCGCCTGCAGGACAGCAAGATCGATGCGCTGGGAATCCGCCTCTGGTTCGAACAGGTGCTCATCGACGCGATTGACGCACCACCCACCGGCGCCGCGCATGGCAAGCAGGCCCTCTTTGAGCAGATCCTGGCCCGCGAGGGCTGCGCGCCCCGCCAGATGCTGGTGGTGGGCGACAACCCCTTGTCCGAACTGTCGGCCGGGCGCGTCCTGGGGGCCACTACCGTCCAGACGGTGCGGCCAGGTGTCGAGCCCTGGCCCCTGGCAGACCACCGGGTGGAGGGGCTGCAAGGGCTGCTGGCTCTGCTGTCGCCGGATGCGCCGCGCGCCGCAGCGGATACGCCCCCAGCGAGCGCAGACCAGAGGATTTGAAAGAAATCGGCGCCAAGCGCTAGTGGAATATGCGCTGGTGGCTATAAAAACTATAGCGTGCTATCGGTGTGCGCCAGACACACCACGCCGAGTCGGCACGGATCATGGGAGACAATCGGCGCCCACCTTTGCCGACCTGGCGCGCTTTTCTCCGTGAACTCTCCTGTCTTCACCTCGCTGATCCCCGTCATCCTGTTCATCGCCATCGGCTTTTATGTGGGGCGGCGTGGCTGGATTCGTGCCGAGTCCGTCAAGGACCTTGCCAACTTGGTGTTCATGGTGCTCACGCCCGCGCTGCTGTTTCGCACCATGAGCACGGTGCACATCGAAGACCTCAACTTCGGCCCCGTGGGCATCTACTTTGTGGCGTTTGGCGTGGTCTACGCGGCCACGCTGGCGGTGCAGGGCTTCAACACGCTGGGCGCCGCCCGGGCGCTGGCCAACACCTTCAGCAACACGCTGATGATCGGCGTGCCGCTGGTGGGCCTGGTGTTTGGCGATGCGGGGCTGGTCACGCTGTTCACCCTGATCTCGGTGCATTCGCTCATCCTGCTGACGGCCGCCACGGTGGTGTTCGAGCTGGCGGCTGCACGCGAACATGCCGGGCGCCCGGGCGGCGTGCAGCAGCCCATGTGGCGCACCGTGCTGCAGGCCATCCGCAACGGCATCGTGCACCCCGTGCCGCTGCCCATCATTGCGGGCCTGCTGTTTGCACAGACGGGGCTGGTGGTGCCCGAGGTGGTGGGCAAGCCCCTGCAGCTGCTGGGCCAGGCGCTGGGGCCGATTGCGCTGCTGCTGGTGGGGGTGACGCTGGCGTTCACCAAGGTTGGCCACCAGTTCAAGGCTGCGCTGCGGATTGCGCTGGTGAAATGTGTGGTGCACCCGCTGGTGCTGGCCAGCATGGGCTGGGCGCTGGGCCTGTCGGGCATGCCGCTGGCCGTGATGATCGTGGCGGCATCGCTGCCCGTGGGGGCCAACGTCTTCTTGTTCTCCCAGCGCTACCGCGTGGCCGAAGAAGAGGTGACCGCCAGCGTGGCGGTGTCCACCGCGCTGGGGTTGGTGACCATGCCGGTGGTGATTGTGGCAGTGACGCGCTGGGTGGCGGGCTGAGCTAACGGCCCAGGGCCCTAGTTCAGATCAGGGCGCCAGCCGCTCCCGCACCCATTCACCCGCGTCCAGCCGGTAGCGCAGCCGGTCATGCAGGCGGCTCTTGCGCCCCTGCCAGAACTCCCACTGGTCGGGCTTGAGGCGGTAACCGCCCCAGTGCGGTGGGCGGGGTGGCTTGAGCATGAATTGCGCTCCGTATTTGGCCGCGTTGGCCACCAACACGCTGCGGCCTGCAATGACCTGGCTTTGGGGGCTGGCCCATGCGCCGATGCGCGAATCCAGGGGGCGGCTGCTGAAGTATTCGTCGCTTTCCTCGTCGCTGACCTTCTCCACCACGCCTTCGATACGCACCACACGCTCCAGCTCCACCCAGTGAAACTGCAGCGCTGCAAACGGGTTGCCCGCAATCTGGCGGCCCTTGCGGCTTTCGTAGTTGGTAAACCAGACAATCCCGCGCTCGTCATAACCCTTGATGAGCACGATGCGTGTGCTGGGTCGCAGGTCGCTGCCCACGGTGGCCAGGGTCATGGCATTGGGCTCGGGCACTTCGGCGCTGATGGCTTCCTTGAGCCACTGGTCAAACTGCTGCAGGGGGGCAGCGTGCGAGGCGTCTTCGTTGAGTTCGGCGCGCTCGTAGCTCTTGCGGAGGTCGGCGATGGAGTTCGTGGTCATGGCCACGATTGTGCATCCCCCGTACGATGTCGCTTTGCGCCAGGGCATGTGCAGTGGGTTTTGATAGTGGTCGAATCTATGTTCGTTTATATTCCTGGTTCCGATGAAACCCAAAGACGACGAGAAACAGCGCGCCATTGCCCAGGCCACCTTTGAACTGGTGGCCCAGCGCGGCCTGAGCGGCCTGACCCTGGCCGACATTGCCCGGGCAGCGGGTGTGGCCACGAGCACGCTGTACGTGTACTACCCGTCCAAGGACGAACTGATCAGCCAGCTGTACCAGGATGCCAAGACCGTGACGGCCGCGCGCATCATGGACGGGATAGAACCTGGCATGCCCTACCGCGCACGGGTGCGCCGCGCCTGGGGTAATCTGCTGCGCCATCGGCTGGACCAATACGCCGAGGTGGTGTTCCAGGAGCAGTACTACAACTCGCCCTGGTTCACCCAGGGCAACCGCGAATTTTCGACCCGGCTGATGGCGGGCTTTTTTGCGCTGATGGAAGAAGGCCAGCAGCAGGAGATCCTCAAGGCCGTGCCCATTCCGCTGCTCACGGCCAGCCTGGTGGGCTCGGTGCGGGAGACCGGCAACCTGATCCGCACCCAGGTGCTGCCCGATGACGAGGCCGTGCACCAAATGGCGTTTGGCCTGTGCTGGGACGCCATCAAGGCGTAAATTGTGCCGCTGCAAAAACTCAAATTTTGCGGTTTAATCGAATAGTTATTCTCTTAAAACAACAAAGCGGCTTGATATCTGCCCACGCCGCCCTACCGATTGCGCTGTGCTTTTGAGCGCTGACCTTCATCCCAAGGAGTCCCACGATGCCCACCCTCAATATCAACGGAAAAGACACGGCCGTGGATGCCGACGAATCCACCCCCATCCTCTGGGCCCTGCGCGACACGCTGGGCATGACCGGCACCAAGTTTGGCTGCGGCCAGGCGCTGTGTGGCGCCTGCACCGTGCACCTGAACGGAGCGCCGGTGCGGTCCTGCATCACGCCCATCTCGGCGGCGGCAGGCCAGAAGATCACCACCATTGAAGCCATTGCCGCCGACGACAAGGTGGGCAAGGCAGTGCACGCCGCCTGGGTCAAGCACGACGTGGCCCAGTGCGGCTACTGCCAGAGCGGCCAGATCATGAGCGCCACCGCGCTGCTCAAGGGCAAGAAGAAGCCCTCCGACGCCGACATCGACGCTGCCATGGCCGGCAACGTGTGCCGCTGCGGCACCTACGT
>NZ_QAIM01000492.1:0-3892 GCF_003061035.1 Acidovorax sp. HMWF018 | reverse complement strand
CTTCGAACCCCATGCCCTGCAGGGCCAGGCACAACATTTCATGCCAAAACACCTCCAAGCGCTAGTGGATAAAGCGCAAGGCGCTATCACTTCGGGAGCAATCGATGCATCGGACGGCGTTGCGCGCCGCACCTTCCTCAAGGTGTCTGCGGCCTCGGGCTTTGCGCTGGGCGCGTTTCCGCTGGTGTCTGCTGCGCAGGGCGCGGCGGCTGCGGCGCCCGCAGGCCTCAAGCCGCACGAGCAGCCCTCGGCCTTTGTGCGCATTGATGCCGATGGCACCGTCACCGTCACCATCAACCGGCTGGACTTTGGCCAGGGCGTGCAAACCGGCCTGCCCATGATCCTGGCCGAGGAGCTGGATGCCGACTGGAGCAAGGTGCGCAGCGTGCACGGCGACGCCAATCCGGCCTACGCCGACCCCGCATTTGGAATGCACCTCACCGGTGGCTCCAACTCCATCAAGAACTCGTACACGCAGTACCGCGAGCTGGGCGCGCGCACCCGGGCCATGCTGGTCGGGGCCGCTGCTGCCCAGTGGGGAGTGGACGCGTCGGCCCTGCGCACCAGCAACGGCTTTGTGGTCGGCCCCGGTGGCAAGAAGCTGGGCTACGGTGCGCTGGCAGAAGCCGCCATGAAGCAGCCCGTGCCCGAAAAGGTCGCACTCAAGGACCCCAAGCAATTCCGCCTGATCGGCAAACCCACCGGGCGGCTGGATGCCAAGGCCAAGTCGAGCGGCCAGCAGGACTACGGCATTGACGTGCGCCTGCCCGGCATGCTGACGGCAGTGGTGGCCCGCCCGCCCGTGTTTGGCGCCAAGGTGAAGTCCCTGGACGACAGCGCCGCCAAGGCCATCAAGGGCGTGAAGGCCGTGCTTCGCGTGCCCACCGACCGGGGCGGCGAGGGCGTTGCCATCGTGGCCGACGGCTACTGGCCCGCCAAGCAGGGGCGCGACGCCCTCAAGGTGGAGTGGGACACCAGCGCGGTCACCAAGCCCGACACCGCCGCGCTGCTGGCGCAGTACCGCGAACTGGCCGCCAAGCCAGGCAATGTGGCCATGCAGGCCGACATGGCGCCGCTGGCGGGCGCCCCCCACAAGATCAGTGCCGAGTTCGTCTTCCCGTACCTGGCGCACGCGCCCATGGAGCCGCTCAACTGCACCGTGAAACTGGACGGCGACAAAGCAGAACTCTGGATGGGCACGCAGATGCCCGGCCTGGACGCGATGGCCGCCGCCAAGACGCTGGGCCTGCAGCCGCAGAACGTGAAGGTGAACACGCAGATGGCCGGTGGCGGCTTTGGCCGCCGCGCCATCCCCACCAGCGACTACGTGGTGGAGGCCTGCGGCGTGGCCAAGGCGGCCCACACCGCCGGTATCACCGCGCCCGTGCGCACGCTGTGGAGCCGCGAAGACGACATCAAGGGCGGCTACTACCGCCCCATGCACGTGCACCGCGCCGAGATCGGCTTCGACGCCAAGGGCAAGATCCTGGCGTGGGACCACACCATCGTCGGCCAGTCCATCACCAAGGGCTCGCCATTCGAGGCCTTCATGATCAAGAACGGCATTGACGCCACGGCCATCGAGGGCATGAAAGAGCCGTACGACGTGCCCATGAAGCTGTCGGTGCACCACCCGGACGTGAACGTACCGGTGCTGTGGTGGCGCAGCGTGGGCTCCACCCACACGGCCTACGCAATGGAGACGCTGATCGACGAAGTGGCCCGCACCACCAAGCAGGACCCTGTGGCCTACCGCTTGGCCCTGATGGGCGACAAGCACCCGCGCCACAAGGCGGCGCTGCAGCTGGCCGTCGCCCAGTCGGGCTACGGCAAGAAGAAGCTAGCCGCAGGCCGTGCCTGGGGCGTGGCGGTGCACGAGTCGTTCGAGTCGGTGGTGGCCTATGTGGTCGAGGCCTCCGTCAAAGACGGCACGCCCAAGCTGCACAGCATCACCGCAGGCGTGCATTGCAACCTGGTGGTCAACCCCAAGAGCGTCGAAGCCCAAGTGCAAGGCGCCGCGCTGATGGGCCTGGGCACCTGCCTGCCCGGCGCTGCCATCACGCTCAAGGACGGTGTGGTGGAGCAGAGCAACTTCGGCGACTACGCCGTGCCCCGCATCACCGACATGCCGCAGGTGACGGTGCACATCGTGCCCAGCGCCGATCCGCCGAAGGGCATGGGCGAACCGGGCCTGCCACCGCTGGCACCGGCGTTTGCCAATGCCATTGCGCAGATCACAGGCAAGACGCCGCGCGAGCTGCCGTTCAAGCTGGCTTGATAAAGCTAGTTGGAATGAGAGCGCCGGGTTTGGAAGAGCCCGGCGCTTTTTTTATGACCCATCCATCTGCTTCAGTTCGGGGTCCGACATAGCATTGCTCTGGCTGTGTTTTAGCGCGCAGCTTTCGGCCTCCTTCAAGCGGCAGAGAAATGACTGCAACGCAGCCATTGCCGTCGGCCGTTTTGGTCTCTCGACCTCGCAGAATGTGCCATCAGCGGTCTTCTAACGCTCCTATCCCAATCTTCAAACCAGTGGGACTGCATGATGCGCCTAACTAACTGGAGTCAGATTGCATCGATGGAATTGGAGACCTGTATGCATTTTGGTGCACGCGTATAGACAAGCGCTATCAAACCTGCAAAATGTAACAACCAGTACAAAGGTGTTGCATGCCACGGTTGCTCGCGCAAAGACGAAGTTTTGAGAGAAAAATCCTTTTGGGATTTCTGTCCGCACTAATTGTTGTTGCAATGGTCACAGCTGCCAACTGGCGACTGACACAAGCCAGTCGTGATGCAGTGCAACTGGTTTCACAAACCCAACAAATCGTCAATGCAGTTTCGCGGTTAAACGAAGACACCCTCCAAATTGAATTGAGCACTCAAAGCTACAGGATTTCTGGCAGAGAGGATGTCTTAGCGGAAAGAGACAAACAGATTGAGGCTCGCGAAAAGACCATGGGAAGTTTGAGAGAACTGCTCGTGGGTGACGCCGAACAGTTGGAGCGGTGGCAGCAACTTCGGGCAGTTCTAGATCAGCGCATCGCGATTGCCAAGCAGGTAAGTGCCTTGCGCGCGACAGAAGGCTTAGAGGCCGCCAACGCATTTGTTGCCGCGGCTCCCTTGCGCGAAACGCGCGAGCGTACCGTCTCGATACTTAAAGCGATGGACGACGATGCCCATTTGTCGCTCGAAGAGCGTGCGGCAGACCAACTCAGGAGCCAGGGTTTATTGACGGAAGTTGGATGGGCGATGGCTTTTCTGCTGTCAACCTTGCTTGTGAGCACATTCGTGCTGGCACGACGTCAACTTCTTGCCAGTGAGGCAGACCAACGGGCACTGGCCAAGAGTGAAGCGAAGCTATCGACCACGCTGCGCTCGCTGGGTGATGCTGTTTTGGTAACAGATGCGCAGGGGCGGATCACACGCATGAACCCTGTGGCAGAACGACTCACCGGGTGGGCTTTTGAGCTTGCCGAGGGGCAATTCGTTGATGTTGTATTCAAAGTGGAAAGTCTGTCGGGTCCGGCAACAGGGCGAGGTCTTGTGGCGCAAGTTCTGTTCACCAATAAGGCCTGCCAAGATACAGAAGATATTGTTCTGGCTCACAGAAACGGAGGGCTGTGCCCGATTGGTGCGAATGCAGCTCCTATCCGAAGTGAGGACGGGGGCCTACAAGGTGTGGTCCTGGTTTTTCGTGACACTACGACAGAGCGAAAGGCCAAAGAGCTGATCCGCGATCAAAACGCCTTGCTCGAACAACACGTTCAAGAGCGAACTGCTCAATTGGTTGACACGCATGGGCTGCTGCCGGTTTCGATGACACCTTGTTAAGGTGGAAGATGAAACCGGAGGTGGTTCATGGAGAGAAGAAGGACATTCAGCCGCGAGTTCA
>NZ_QAIM01000051.1:0-4073 GCF_003061035.1 Acidovorax sp. HMWF018 | reverse complement strand
GTGGCTGGTCGTGCACGCCGTCCAGCGGCTATCCGCTGAGCAGTGGCAACGTGAGCTGTACCCGCTCGGGCACCTTGGCGAACGGTGCCACCACCTCGGTGTTGACCGTGCCTGCTGTGTCCAATGTGAACGGCACTGTGACTGCCGCATTTGCTGTGGCTGGCCGCAAGCCAGACAGCGCGACCATGCCGGATGGGGATTTGACCAACAACACGGTCACTGTAGATGTGGCCTCCAACGCTGGAGCGGATGTGTCGGTCACCAAGACGGCCGCCAGTTCCAACGTGGCGCAGGGTGCCAACGTGGTGTACACCCTGACGCCCCGCCTCAATGGCGGCATGTCGCTGGTGGGGCAGGTCGTCACGGTGACCGACACCTTGGGGGCGGGGTTGACCTTTGTTTCTGCGACGGGCTCCGGATGGACATGTGATGCCACCATCACCTGCACCCGGTCAGAGTACACGGGCGCCAACTTCAGCAACATGCCCGCGATTACCGTGACAGCCACGGCGGATAACACCGGGGTGTTGAGCAACACGGCGGGTGTCAGCACCGCGCTGCCCGACCCTGTGCCTGGCAACAACAGCGCCACGGCCAATGTCACGTCCAGCAACGACGCAGACATGCGGTTGACCAAAACGGCGAGCATCAACCCGGTGGTGCCCAACCAGCCATTCAACTACACACTGACAGCACGCAACACCGGCCCCTTGGCCATCCCGGCGGGCCAGACCATCACCATCACAGACCAGGTTCCGGCGGGGGTCACCCTCAACACCCTCGTCAGCGCGACCGGATGGACCTGCGATGCTTTGCCGTTTGCAGGGCCTGGTGCATGGAACTGCTCTCGCTCCACTGCGTTGTCGGCCAACACCGACGCGCCTGTGGTCACCGTCTCTGCCATGCTGACCGGCACCGGTACGGCCATCAACAACGCCTGCGTGGCCCTGGGGGCAGGCGTACGGGTGGACAGCAATGCCGCCAACAACTGTGCGGGGGTCGGCGTCACATCTACCGCAACGCAGGCCGATCTGCGGGTGGTGTCTAAAACGGCGTCGCCCACCACCGTGGTGGCCGGCGAGAGCCTGACCTATGTCATCACCGTGGAGAACCTGGGCCCTGCAACGGCCACCAATGTGGTGGTGTCGGACACGTTGGCCAGCCTGGTCAATACGGGGGGCTTTCAGTCGGCTACAGCCTCGCAGGGCTCTTGCACGCCCAACGGGGTGACCAACGGGACTTCGCAGAACCTGAGCTGTTCTCTGGGCACCCTGGCAGCAGGTGCACAAGCGACGGTGACCCTGGTGGTACGTCCCAATATCGCAGCTACCGGAAATCGCACGAACACGGCCACCGTGCGGTCCACCGATGTGGGCGATCCTGATCAATCCAACAACAGCGGCAGCGTGACCAGCCAGGTCACCGCCCTGGTGGATGTCACGGCTGCCAAGACCGCGACCCCCGCCTCCGTGGCTGCCGGAGCACCGATCACCTTCGTGGCGACGATCGGAAACACCGGGCCGTCCACCGCGCAAACGGTGCAGATGGTGGACACCTTGCCCTCCAACGCCGCCTTCATCGAGCTGGTCACCGTCAGCGGCGGTGGATCCTGCTCGCCGATCACGGCGGGCACCGTCGGAGGAACCCTCACCTGCACCTGGACGAGCATCACGGCGGGCTCGCAGCAGACGGCCACCTATCGCATGCGGCCCCTGGGCAACGCTGCGGGCAGCAACGTCGTCAACAGCATCGCTGCAACCACTGCCACTGCCGAGTCCAACACGAGCAACAACAGCGCAACGACCACGACACCCGTCACGGCCGCACAGCTCGATATCCTGGTGAACAAGGTGGACAGCGCCGACCCGGTGGACCTGGGGCAACCGACCACCTACACCATCACCATCAACAACAGCGGACCTTCCTATGGGACCAATGTGGTGATGACGGACATCTTCCCGGCCCCAGGCTCGGCGCCGACCGCGACGTTCAGCTACCAAGGTGCGTTGACCGTGAATGCGGGGGGCGTGTGTACCGAGCCGACCGTGGGCGCTACCAGTGGCACGCTGCGCTGCGTTTTCCCAGGCCTTAACAGTGGCCAGACGGCAACGGTGACCTATGCCATGCGTGCGGAGACGCTCACGGTGGCGGGTGCCACCAGCGGCACGGCCTTCAACCGGGCCAGCGTGACCGTGGACGAGACGGAAACCACCCTGGCCAACAACGTGGTCACGCATGACACCACTGCGCGCCGCTTTACCGTGGCGACTGATCTGGCCCTGGTCAAGTCAGCACCTGTGGGGCCTTTGGCGCCTGGCGCATCGCTCAACTACACACTGACGGTCACCAACAACGGCCCTCTGGCCAGCGATGGCGCACAAGTGGTGGATGTGCTGCCTGCGGGGGTGAGCTTTGTCTCGGCCGTTGGCTGCGTGAATGCGGCAGGCACAGTGCGGTGCGCGATCGGGCCCCTGGCAGTGGGGGCTTCGCGGACCTTCACGCTGGTGACAGCGCTGGCATCGCCCTATACCGGCGCACGTCCGCTGGTCAACACAGCCACGCTGGATGCGCCGGGTGACACCAATCCCGGCAACAACTCCAGCACCACCACCACCACGGTGTCGGTGCCGCCCAGCGGGACCAGCAGCATTCCGACCTTGTCGGAGTGGGGGCTGATCATCCTGTCCACCCTGCTGGGCCTGATGGCTTGGGGGCAGGCGGCACGGGGACGTCGTCGCTGACCGCTTCGCAGTAGTCCTCCTCGGCGCTTCGCACATCTGCGAAGCGCTCCGGCTGGTGCCGGCCAGCACGCACCAAGGCGTGCTGGCCGCTTTTTTGTTTGTCGATAATGGAAGCTTCGCCTGAATCTTTGCAGGCAGCTTTGTTGTCCAAGAGTTCCATGCTGCGTTTTTTTCTGACCTTTGTACTGCTTCAGCTTTCCCTTTTTGGCATCAACATGCTGGGCGTGGTACAGCAGCATGTGGTTCTTCCGTGGACGGAGTTGCTGGCGCGCGCCTGCGTGGCGTTGGTCATGCTGTTTGACGAAACCGCTGCGGCGGCGGGCAAGGTGCTTTGGAACACCGCGACCGGCTTTGGTGTTTCGATCGAGCCCGGATGCAACGGCATCGAAGCCTGCATCGTGCTGTTTGCTGCCGTGATGGCGTTCCCCTCGTCCTGGCGCCACAAGCTGGTGGGCCTTTTGGTCGGCTTTCTGGCGGTGCAAGGGCTCAACGTGGTGCGGGTGATCAGTCTTTTCTACCTCGGGCAGTGGAACACGCAAGTGTTCAACTTTGCGCACGAGTACCTGTGGCAGGCACTCATCATGCTGGACGTGCTGGTTGTCTGGCTGCTCTGGGTTCGTGCAGGCAGCAAGTCGCAGGAAGCGTCCGGGCCTCCATCGCCGCCTGAAGATCCACCTGCGCCCCCGGCGTACTCCGCAGTCTCTCCAAAGCCTGCCGACCCGCTGGTGAGCGCGTCTCTGGACCTGTCGCCGCCCGTGCGATGAGCCGAAAGCGAAGGAACGGACTGCCCATGCGCCGACTATCTCCCTTGACGATCTTCATGCTGTCTGCCTTCGGGTGGATCGTGGTCCTGACGACTGTGTGGTCGCAGGTGTCCGCATGGACTTCCTACCCCGTGGGGGCGCTTTCGCACATGGCGCTGGAGCAGAGTGCGCCGATGTGGGTGCGGCAGGTGCATTTGTCGCCGGGCACCATGGAGGTGGATACCGCGATCTCCGTGCCTGTTCCTGACGCGGGCGGGAGACGCGGGGAGATCACCATCGATGTCAGCACAGCACGCTACGCATACGGGCTGCCGATCTTCATTGCGCTGCTGCTGGCAGCCCGAGGCCGGGGGCGCCTGGGCCGTGTGGCTGCAGGGTATGTCCTGCTGCTACCGTTCCAGGCATTCAGTCTGACGATGAGCGCCCTGATGCAAATGGTGTTGGCCGCCCAGGCAGACATCCGTCTGCTCAGGGTATCTCAGTGGCAAATGGAGGCCATTGTGTATGGCTACCAGCTGGGCTCTCTGGTGCTGCCTACGCTGGTGCCTATCCTGCTGTGGCTGTGGAT
>NZ_QAIM01000491.1:0-1833 GCF_003061035.1 Acidovorax sp. HMWF018 | reverse complement strand
CCCCCACCCCGGCGGCAGAGCTGCCCGCGACCGCCACCACCCCAAACACCGCCGACAGCCCGCTGCGCGACGCCGTGGATGCCTGCCAACGGCACGCCATCACGCAGGCCCTGGCGCGCCACCAGGGCAACTGGGCCCAGGCCGCGCGTGCGCTGGAGGTGGACGCGAGCAACCTGCACAAACTGGCGCGCAGGCTGGGCCTTAAATAGAGAATCAAAATTGATAGCAATCAGCGCATGAATTTCTGGCGCTTGCGGCACTTTTCATCCAATTTCTTGCCCGGCACCCGCCACGGTGCTCCACCGGCCCGCGTTGCGCCACAATCGGCGCATGCTGACCCTCCAAGACATCCGCGACGCCGCCACCCGCCTGCAAGGCCAGGTGCTGGACACCCCCTGTGTGGAATCCAAGACGCTCTCGCAGATCGTGGGCGCGCAGGTCTTCCTCAAGTTCGAGAACCTGCAGTTCACCGCGTCCTTCAAGGAGCGCGGCGCCTGCAACCGGCTCACGCTGCTGACGGACGAGGAGCGTGCGCGGGGTGTGGTGGCCATGAGCGCCGGCAACCATGCCCAGGGCGTGGCCTACCACGCGCAGCGCCTGGGCCTGCGCGCAGTCATCGTGATGCCGCGCTTCACGCCCGGCGTGAAGGTGGAGCGCACGCGCGGGTTTGGTGCCGAGGTGGTGTTGCATGGCGACACGCTGGAAGAAGCCCGCGCCCACGCCTACGCGCTGGCCGATGCGCAAGGCCTGACCTTTGTCCACCCCTACGACGACGAGGGCGTGGCTGCGGGCCAGGGCACGCTGGGCCTGGAGATGCTGCAGGCCGTGCCCGACTTGGACACCCTGGTGATTGCCGTGGGCGGCGGCGGGCTGATCTCGGGTGTGGCGACGGCGGCCAAGGCGATCAAGCCCGGCATCGAGGTCATCGGCGTGCAGACCATGCGCTTCCCGGCCATGGTCAACGCGGTCAAGGGCACGCACCACCCGCAGGGCACATCAACCATCGCCGAGGGCATTGCTGTGGGCACGCCGGGCAAGATCACGCAGGAGATCGTCAAGCGCCTGGTGGACGACCTGGTGCTGGTGGACGAGGGCGACATCGAGCAGGCGGTGTTGATGCTGCTGGAGATCGAAAAGACCCTGGTCGAAGGCGCAGGCGCCGCCGGCCTGGCGGCGCTGGTGCGCTACCCCGAACGCTTCCAGGGCAAGCGCGTGGGCCTGGTGCTGTGTGGCGGCAACATCGACCCGCTGCTGCTGGCGGCCATCATCGAGCGCGGCATGGTGCGCTCGGGGCGCCTGGCGCGCATCAAGGTCAGCGCACGCGATGTGCCCGGCGTGCTGGCGCGCATCACCGCCACCGTGGCCGACGCGGGCGCCAACATCGAGGAAGTGCACCACCAGCGCGCCTTCACCATGCTGGCCGCGCAGAACGTGGAGATTGAACTGGTGCTGCAAACCCGGGGCAAGCCCCACGTGGATGAGGTGCTGGGACAGCTCCGCACGGCGGGCATGCAGGCCGACCTGATCTGAGGCCACAGGGTTTTGCGCCCCACGCAGGTTCTCGCGGCTAGAATTGCGCAAGTTTTAAGCATCTGGAGCCCACCATGTCTGACCACAACACCTCGCACGCCCCCGCAACACCATCGAACGACCCTGTGGAAAACGTCGTTCACGTGGTCCCCGTGGTGCTGCCGGTGGTGGGCGGCATCATGATGTTCCTGCTGGCGTTCATCGCCGTGATGATGGCCTGACCGCTCCGGCAGGCCTCCACCACAGCCCCGCAGTGCGGGGCTTTTTTTCGTCCAGCCCCCACTCCCATCCTCGTTTGACCTG
>NZ_QAIM01000490.1:0-3824 GCF_003061035.1 Acidovorax sp. HMWF018 | reverse complement strand
CATTTCCCACCCCGATGCGGGTAAGACCACGCTGACCGAAAAGCTGCTGCTGTTCTCGGGCGCGATCCAGATCGCTGGCGCCGTGAAGGGCCGCAAGGCCAGCCGCCACGCCACGTCAGACTGGATGGAAATTGAAAAGCAGCGCGGCATCTCGGTGGCCTCGTCGGTCATGCAGATGCTCTACCGGGAGCATGTCATCAACCTGCTGGATACGCCCGGCCACAAGGACTTCTCGGAAGACACCTACCGCGTGCTCACCGCCGTCGATTCGGCGCTGATGGTGATCGACGCTGCCAACGGCGTGGAAGCGCAGACGCGCCGCCTGATCGAAGTCTGCCGCCAGCGCGACACGCCCATCATTACCTTCGTCAACAAGATGGACCGCGAAGTGCGGGACCCGCTGGACATCATGGACGAAGTGGAGCGCGAGCTGGGCATGCCCTGCTGCCCCATGACCTGGCCCGTAGGCCAAGGCAAGGCCTTCGGCGGCATCATCAACCTGCGCACCAAGACCATGACGGTGTTCGAGTCCGGCAGCGAACGCCGCCCGCAGGACTTTGAATCCATACCTCTGTCGGATGAAACCACACTGCGCGCGCGCTTCGGCACCGAGTTTGACGCCGCGCTGGAGAGCATGGAGCTGGCCGTGGGCGCTTCCCCCGCCTGGGACCACGAGGCCTTCCTGGCCGGCAAGCTGACCCCCGTGTTCTTTGGCTCCGGCGTGAACAACTTCGGGGTGATGGAGGTGCTGGACGCACTGGTAGACATGGCACCGCCACCTGGCCCGCGCGTGAGCACGCTCGAAGTCAACAAACAGCCCGTGGTCAAGACCATCCAGCCCGAAGACGAAGGCTTTGCTGGCGTGGTGTTCAAGGTGCAAGCCAACATGGACGCCAACCACCGCGACCGCATCGCCTTCGTGCGCGTGGCGAGCGGCAAGTACACGCCGGGCATGAAGCTCAAGGTGCAGCGCACCGCCAAGGAACTGCGTCCCACCTCGGTCGTGACCTTCATGTCCCAGCGCCGCGAGGCCGTCGAAGAAGCTTATGCAGGCGACATCATCGGCTTCACCACGCATGGCGGCGTGCAGCTGGGCGACACCATCACCGACGGCGCCAACCTGCAGTTCACCGGCCTGCCGTTCTTCGCACCCGAGATGTTCATGACCGTCGTGCTCAAGAACCCGCTGCGCACCAAGCAACTCCAGCAGGGCCTGGCCCAGCTGGGCGAGGAAGGCGCGATCCAGGTCTTCAAGCCCGATGCCGGCGGCAACATGCTGCTGGGCGCCGTGGGCCAGCTGCAGTTCGAAGTGGTGCAGCACCGCCTGAAGGCTGAGTACGACGCCGATGTGCGGCTGGAGGGCTGCCAGTACACGGGCGCGCGCTGGATCACAGCGGACAACGCCGCCGACCTGCGCGCGTTCACCGACGCCTACCCGCTGCGCCTGGCGCATGACGCGGCCGACACACTGGCGTACCTTTGCACCTCGCCCTACGACGTGCGGCTGGCGCAGGAGCGGTTTCCCAGGATCCACTTCCATCCGCTTCGGGAGCATGCGGGGTTGGCGCTGCAGGGTGCATAGGGGATGCGACGCATCGTGCACGAAAGGAGTCTTTTCGCTCTCCGGTATCTCATTCCGTTGCTCTTTTGTTTTCTATCGATTTGTGGTTTGGCGGTCGCAAGTGACAAGGTCGGTCACGAATTTCAAGGAACAATTGACGCTACGCGCTATGACCGTTCGCTCAACCAATTGCACATTGAGGGCTGGGGTTGGGATTCAGTCACTCGGCGTGCGCCCGAGAAGTTGCAGGTTTTCATCCACGGCCGCCACTACGAAGTAGAGATCCTGTCGTTATCCGAGAGAAAAGACGTGCAAGCAGCGCTTGGCGTTCCAGGTGCAATGACCGGTTTTTCGACAGACATCCCCCTGCAAGGGTCATTGCCAAGTGGCACGCATCTCGTCGAGATCAGTGCGATCTTTGACCAGGGCCGCGCAATCAAACTTCCAGCATGGGGTGGCGAAACGCCGCGAGTTCAGGTGGACAAACCGCAGAGCCGACACTGGATCCTATTGGCGCTAGTACTCGCTGCGATAGCACTTTCGTATGCTCCTCCACTTCGCCGATGGGGAAAAGGATTGGAGCACTGGGTTGGCCGGCACCCGCAGAGAACGGGAATTGCTATTGGCACTGTCTTCGTACTCTTGGTTGCCTTTGGCATCACCGGAAGTTCGCTTCAACTTCTGCGCAAAGGCCCGCAGGGTCCATTCGGCTTGGGCGTGATGGAATTCAACGGGAGCGACGCAAGACTATTCAAGTTGCGCGATATACGCTCAGACGAATGGGGCGTCCTTGCCGCAAACACGCTCGCTCAATGGAACCATTCGCCGCGCTTCCCGATAGTCAACTCCAATATCGGAATCGAAGGCCAGAATATGGGGGTGGTGGGTATGACAGGCGTACCAATCAGCCAGCCAGCTGCGTTGGCGCGTCCAGCAACTTGGGGCTATTTTCTGCTGCCGCTGCGACAGGCATTGAGCTGGCATTGGCAGTTTCCCATCTTCGCCTGTCTTTTTATTCTATGGCAAGCGCTCAACTTGCTACGCCCTGGGAACTGTGGCTTCAACCTCGCACTTTCCACTGCGTTTTGTACTGCCCCCTATGCTGCAGGCTGGTCTCATTGGCCACTCTACGCAGCGCTTTTCCCATTGGCGCTATTCGTTACTACTGCGTCGGTACTTAGGAACAAATCCTTGGCAAAAGCCCTTGTCCTGGGCGTGGCCATGGGCGTGCTTGGGGCTGGATGGGTATTGGTCCTGTACCCACCATGGCAGATTACGGTGGGCACTTTTTTCGTGCTATTGACTATCGGCTGGGTGCTGGATCATCGACAAGAATTGCTGTTTCGCAAAGCCCAATGGCTCAGTTTCGGCGTTGCTTTACTGGTGGTTGCCACACTCTTAGGAAGTTGGTGGATAGATACGGCGGATGCAGTCGAGAAAATTCGGTCCACTACCTATCCCGGCGCACGGAAAGCCCTGCAGGGGGGTGAGATCAGTTGGCTGTGGGCACTACGCGGCTACACCAACCCGGAGACACTGACCTTTGGGGCAGGCCCTCATTCCAACCAGAGTGAAATCAGCTCTTACCTACTGTTTCCACTTCCCCTCCTCGTCTTAGCGTTGATCTACTGCAGGCGTTCAATCAACGCCCGTTGGGCGTTGTTCGCCTGCCTCGTTTTCGCTGCAGCATGGACGATTTTTCGCTTCTTCGGCATTCCTTTATGGCTCGCAGAAGCGACGTTATGGAGCCGTGTTCCGTCTGGCCGCCTAGATTTAGCGATCGGACTAGCGTGCACAGTGCTTCTCGCAATCCTCACGCCCAACGCCCGGCCGGACTCGCCGACAGTGCGTGTATCGGGCATCCGCACCTGTATGGATTTCGCTATTGCCTGCGGTAGTGCACTGCTGGTTTTTATTGGATTGCAATTTTTTCCAAAGGAGCTCTTTGCCAACAATAGTCCTCCGTTTTTGTGGTCGCTGATGCTCGCTGGTTTTTTCGTTCCGTGGTGGATGATGCGTGGACAATTGCGCACAGCGGTTTGCATGATCCTCATATTGAACGTGATTTCAACTATTGCGTTCAACCCGGTGTCACGAGCTCCAAGGTCGGTCCATCTAAGTTCTGGCGCTATGCCACTGGCTATAGACCCGCCAACCTCAAAACCCCTTCGCACACTCGTCATTGGCGGTTGGGGAGTAGGGCCAATGACATTTGCAGCGGTGGGAGTCCCCACTATCAATGGTGTTCTCTATTACCCACAGC
>NZ_QAIM01000489.1:23058-25822 GCF_003061035.1 Acidovorax sp. HMWF018 | reverse complement strand
GGGCGGAGCAGCCGTACAGGCAGGCTCCTAGGGTATGTCCCAGTCCCTCCCGTCCATAACCGACCAAACGCGTCGGATGCTGCGGATTTTGGGGTGTGGGTGCTTGTAATCAGATGTTTCTACCGCTGATTGGGTCCTTCGGTGCTTCCAATCCTGCCCCGTCTGCAGGGGGCTGGGGCCGTCATGAGGGCGCCACAGGGCGCGGGCAGACTTTAGAGGAGGCTCTCGATGTGGGGATCACCCCAATGACGGTGCCGGGGGCCTGGGGCACTCTTGTGCCCATGCGCTGCACCGGGTGTTGGTCACGGCTCTGGAATCGCAAGTTTCGGTCTCTCGCAATCAGGATGGTGCAGGCAGTGGTGAGTGGCAAGGTTTGTGCTTGGGTGATCACCATGGGGCTTTGAATGGGTCCCGGTGGCCGGTGGCCACAAGCCGTTGGATGGAAGTTGTCGGGCGTCGTCAGATGGCGCCGCGATGTCAGGAGTGACCGATGAAGACGATGGTTTTGCTGGGTTCGGGTGCGTTGGCTACCCTCTTGTTGTCGGGCTGCGCAAGCCAGCCCCCCGCGATGCAGGCGTTCAGCGCACCGACCGATGGCAGCAGCATGCAATACGCCTGCGGCAACGGTGAAAAAGTGGAGATGCAGTTTTACCCCGATCAAGGCCGCAGCGTGATGCGCCGCAGCGGCTGGACGGTGGAGCTGCCCAAGCAGGCTGCCGACAGCGGCTACGCCTACAGCAACGGCCCCACCACGGTGCTGGGCAAGGGCAATGAGCTGACGATCCAGATTGGACACCTGGCACCGATCTGGTGCCGCAGCAACCGCGGCATGATGGTGGCGGGCGTCCAGTAACCTCACCCCTCTTTGTCACCGGCCTGTTCGGGGCTGGTTCGGATTTCTGGTTTTTTCAGGGCCTGTGCAGCCTGTCTGCACAGGCCCTGTGTCGTTTCAGCGCTCCTCGGGAGTGCAGGACCCGGGGGCGGCTGCTGCAGAAGCAGGGCGCTGCTCCAGCGTGCGGGGGGCGACCAGCAGGTTGCCCTGTGCGTCCCGCACGGTAACGACCACCTCGCGGCTGCTGTCGGCGCGGGTGTCGCTGAACTGTAGTTGCATCTCGGCGGCCACAGTGCGGGTTTGGGCTTCGCCCCCGTTGGGAAATTCCGTGGTTTCCAGGGTGCCCTTCAGGAGTGCCATGCCCTGTGCATCGATCTCCCACGGGCCGGTGAACACAAAGCGCTGGCAGGTGATGTTGAGTTCCACCCGCTCGTTTTCCAACAGCAGGTCCGTGCCACCGCAATGCAGAGCGCAGGGGGCTCCCACTGTGAAGCCCGCGCCCGAAAAATAAACCGCTCCGTTGATCGGGCCGGTGCCCGTGCCACCGGTGCCGGGACCGCAGGCGGCCAGCACCAGCAGGGTGGTGACAGCCACCAGCCGTCGGGCCGTGAGCAGGGCCATCCGGCCCACCCGGGCCCAGAGTTCAGGAAGGACGTTCATCTTGGTCTGCGGCATAGAAGTAGCTGCCAAAGCGGGCGCGCCGGTTGCGCTCGCCGGGCGGGGTGTTTTGCTGGTCGTGGTCGTAGCGGGCCTGGGCCTCGGTCATCACGGTCTTGAAGGCCTGGCGCCAGGCCTTGGCGGCCACGACGTGCAGGCGGTGGGCTGATTCTTCGCTGAGCTGGTCCACAAACACGGCCTGCTCCAGGTAGTTGTGCTCACCCTCCAGGTTGAGACTGGCCGCCGCCAAATGGTCGTGCAGGTTGTCCTGCATCAGCTGTGCCATCTCGGCAAAGCCCTGGCGCGGCACAAAGCCGGCGGCCAGCAGGCGGATGAGTCCATCCTCACCTTCCTCGGCGATGCCCAGGCGGACCAGTTCGTCGAGCACCGCGCGGGGCCGCACATCGCTGCTGATGCTGGCCACCAGGCCATCGAAGTGCGGAGGCTCGCCGCTGCGGGGCAGGGGGCGGGGCTGGCCCTCGTCGTCCAGGCAATCCGTCTGGCTCAGCCAGCGCGCGGCCACCTGGCTGGCCATGTTCAACGGGGTTTCGCCCGCTTCTTCCTCAGCAGCGGGCTCGGCCAGACGGCCGAGGTTGCGCACATCGCGCCGGTGCACGCCCGACATCAGGCTCACCGCGCTGTCGGTCGTCTTCTTGCCTGTGCGCTGCAGCTCGTCGTGCGCAGCGTCCAGAAACACTTTCTTCATGGCCGCGGCAAACGCGGGGTAGGCCACACCATTGCGCAGCAGCAGGCGCGCCAGAGGGCGCAGCACGTGCAGGGCGGAGGCCAGAACGATGGCGGAGCGGGAGGGCATGAAAGAAGGCGCGAGGCGCGGCGGGTGTCAGGGTCAGGCTGTGATTGTCATCTGGTTGACGGTTTGAAATTATGTGGGATATTATCCCACTTATCTGCGATGGGGTGTGGGCCGAAGCCGACGCCGCGCCGTGGGTATACGCATTCACAGGGAGAACAATCACATGAAGAACCGAGGGTTGATGAACACATTGGCGGGCATATCCCATGCGTCGCCCGCATGGCTGGCCGTGGCCACCGCTGCATTCGTGGTGGGCTGCGGTGGCGGGGAGGGCGGCAATCCGCAGACCCCCAACGAGGCGCGGCTGCAGGTGGCGCGCTCCGGCGATCTGGTGGCCTACTTCAAGGCCAAGATTGCGCAGCGGGTGGCGCTGGGCTATCCGGGTACGGCCATCACCGTGCCCACCGTGGGGGGCTTGAGCAGTGCGGGCAGCGTGGTCACCCACACCGGCGCGCCACTGG
>NZ_QAIM01000489.1:22420-23044 GCF_003061035.1 Acidovorax sp. HMWF018 | reverse complement strand
GCACCGCGCCTACGCCACCGACACCGGCCGCGAGCCGCCGCGCCTGGCCGCCATGGCCCGCGCGGCCGATGGCAGCCTGACCGGCGTGGGCAGCGCCACGCTGGACGCCAAGTACATCCCCCAGGGCTTTTATGTGGCGGGCGGTGGCACCCGCGCCGCCGTGCTGTCGCAGCAAGACCCGTATGCCGACCGCCAGCCCGTGGTGGCTGCGGCCGACGCCAGCATCACCGTGTTGCCGGAGTACAGCCGCACGCTGTCGCTGGACCTGTTTGCCATCCACAAGGACATGGCGCCCGCGCAGCTCAAGCAGATGCGCATCGATGGCCTGCTGGTGGGTAGCCGCCTGATCGGCAACATGCTGTACCTGGTCACCACCTGGTCGCCCGACCTTACCCGCTTCACCGTGCCGGCGGGGGCCACGGCATCGGCGGTGGACGCGGCACTCAAGGACCTCAACACCGCCGCGCTGATCCCCACCCTGCGCGTGGATGGCGGCCAGCCGCAACCGCTGGTCAACGAGGCCGACTGCCTGGTGCAGACGGGCAATGCCTCGCTGTCGCTGCAGCTCACGTCCATCACGGCCATCGACCTCACCTCGTCCAGTCTGGCGCGCACCAGCCGCTG
>NZ_QAIM01000489.1:20673-22350 GCF_003061035.1 Acidovorax sp. HMWF018 | reverse complement strand
CGCGGCAGTACCGCTATGGCGGTGACGTGGCCAACGCTGTGTTCCCCGCCGACAGCCGCACCGACATCCACAAGTTCAGCTTCCGGGGCGCGCAGGTGGACTACGACGCATCGGGCAGCGTGGACGGCCACCTGGGCTGGGACCTGCGCCGCCTGCCATCGCGCTTGAACGAGTACCAGAACGATCTGCGCGTGCTGACCTTCACCGGCAAGACGGGCCAGAGCGGCATGCCGCCGGTGACCATCCAGGCCCAGCAGGCCTCCCCCGCGCTGCTGACTGTGCTGCGCGACAGCGGCCGCGACAACCACTTGAGCCCTCAAGCCAAGCTGCCCCTCAAGCTGCGCACGGCGCGGGGCGATCAGCAGATCGACAACCTGTTCTTTGCAGGCGCCCGGGCCTATGCCACCCCCTTTACCAACACCGAACCCGTGTGGGTGCTGGACCTTGCCAACCCTGCGAACCCTACGGTGGCAGGCGAGCTGGCTGCGGGCGGCTATGCCGACCACCTGGTGCCGCTGCCGAACGGACTGCTGCTGGGGGTGGGCAAGGACAGCGCCTTGGGCGGCGTGGCCGATGGCATTCAGCTCGCGGTGTTTGACGTGCGCAATGCCGCGCAAGGCAAGCGGCTGGCCACGCAGACGGCGGGCGGCCGGGGCAGCATCACCACACTCGACAGCACCCGCCCCGTGCTCAACCTGCAGGCGGTGGATGGCAAGGTGCGCATCGCCTTTCCCGCCCGCGTCTACCAAGCGCCCACGGGCGTAGGCACGCCACCTCCCGTGCGGGGCTACCAGGGCGCCTTGCGGCTGGAGGTGAACACCACCACCGGCGCGCTCGCCCAGCGCTCCATGGTGGTGTCTACCGCCATCCTGAACGGCGACACGCCCGGGCTGTACAGCCGCTTTGACATTGCCAACGAGCGCAGCCTGCAGGTGGACAACGTGGCCTACCAGCTCTCGGGCGGGCAGGTGTTCACCAGGGCCGGGGACTGAAACGCCGCCGATTGCGAATCAGGGAGCGAACTATAAAAACGATAGCTGCTAGCGCTTTATCGTTGGGCGCAGGCAGCAGTTAGAAGGCCTGTTCACCAGGGTGGTGAACAGGCCTGTTTTTTTGGGGTAGCTTGAACTGCTCACAGATCGGTGCGCAGCTTCCAGATCTCCGGGAACAGCACCACGTCCAGCATTTTGCGCAGGTAGCTCACCCCGCCCGTGCCGCCCGTGCCGCGCTTGAAGCCGATCACGCGCTCCACCGTGGTCACGTGGCGGAATCGCCAGAGGCGGAACGCGTCTTCCAGGTCGGTCAGCTCCTCGCCCAGCTGGTACAGGTCCCAGTGCTTGTCGGGGTTGCGGTACACGGTGAGCCAGGCCTGCTCCACCGCATCGTTTTCCACATAGGGCTGTGTCCAGTCGCGCTCGGTGTGGCTGGTTGGCACGGCCAGGCCACGCCGCGCCATCAGGCGCAGGGCCTCGTCGTACAGCGACGGCGCCTCGTACGCCGCCTGCACCTGGGCGAGCAGGTCAGCGCGGTGCTCGTGGGGCTTGAGCATGGCCCGGTTCTTGTTGCCCATCGAAAACTCGATGCAGCGGTACTGGTAACTTTGGAACCCGCTGGACTGGCCCAGGTACGGGCGCATGGCGCTGTACTCGGGTGGCGTCATGGTGGCCAGCACGTCCC
>NZ_QAIM01000489.1:18247-20663 GCF_003061035.1 Acidovorax sp. HMWF018 | reverse complement strand
CGCGCAGCTCGTGCAGCATGAGCTTCATCCACAGCTCGCTGGTCTGGTGCTGCACGATGAACAGCATCTCATCGTGCGCGGGCGACAGCGGCTTTTGTGCGGTGAGGATGGCGTCGAGCTGCAGGTAGTCGCCATAGCTCATGCTCTTGCTGAAGTCGAGCTGGGCGCGCTCTTCGTGCACGATGGATTCGGGCAGGGCAGATGCTGCCTTGTCGCCTGGGTTGGCATTGGCCGGTGTGTTGGAGTGGGAGAAGGGGCACATGATCAGGTCACTGCATGGGTCTGGTTGAACTCAGGCTTTCGCCACTCGCCACTCTCCAGCACCTGGCGCAGGTGTTCCACGGCGTTCCACACATCCTCAAAGCCCAGGTACAGCGGCGTAAAGCCAAACCGCAGGATGTCCTTGTGGCGGCCCGTGCCGCCATCGCCCTTGCGGAAGTCGCCAATCACGCCGCGCGCAATCAGCGCTTGCACGATGGCATAGGCGCCGCTGCCCTGGCCGTTCACGCCCGCGCCTTCATCGCGCGTCAGGCACACCTGCGAGCCGCGCTGGGCATGCTCACGCGGCGTGGCCAGACCCAGGCCGTGGCCTGCGCAGCGCTCCTCCACCAGCTGGATGAACAGGTCGGTGAGCGCCAGCGATTTGGTGCGCAGCGCGGCCATGCCGCCCAGGCTTTGCGCGGCGGTGAACACATCCAGCCCGCATTGCAGGGCCGACAAGCTGATGATGGGCTGCGTGCCACACAGGTAGCGCGTGATGCCCGGGGCGGGCTGGTAGTCTGGGGTGAAGGCAAACGGTGCGGCATGGCCCCACCAGCCGGACAGCGGTTGCCAGAAGCGGCTGGCATGGCGCGGGTGCACCCAGGCAAAGGCCGGTGCGCCGGGGCCGCCGTTCAAATACTTGTAGCCGCAGCCAATCGAGAAATCCGCGCCTGCGCCGTTCAGATCGACCGGCACCGCGCCCGCGCTGTGCGCCAGGTCCCACACGCACAGAATGCCCTGGGCGTGCGCGGCGGCGGTGATGGCGGCCATGTCGTGCATGGCGCCGGTGCGGTAGTTCACGTGCGTGAGCATCAGCACAGCCACGTCGCTGGTGAGTGCTGCGGTGATCTCTTCGGGCTCTACCAGCACCAGCTCCAGGCCGCGCTCCTTGCACAGGCCTTCGGCAATGTAGAGGTCGGTGGGGAAGTTGCTGCGCTCGCTCACGATGCGTTTGCGCGCGGGGCTGTCTTCGCGCGCGATGTTGAGCGCCGCGCTCAGCACCTTGTAGAGGTTGATGGACGTGCTGTCGGTGCACACCACTTCATCCTGGCCCGCGCCGATCAGCGGGGCCAGCTGGTTGCCCAGGCGCTGGGGCAGGTCAAACCAGCTGGCTGTGTTCCACGATTTGATGAGGTCTGTGCCCCATTCGCGGGTGACCACATCGGCCACGCGCGCGGCGGCGGCCTTGGGGGCCACGCCCAGCGAATTGCCATCCAGGTAGATCACGCCCGGGGGCAGGGCGAAGTGGCCGCGCAGCGGCGCGAGGGGGTCTTGCGCGTCGAGCGCGCGGCAGTCTTGCAAGGTGGTGGTCATGGTGTTCAGAGTGGTTTGCTTCTGTTTTGATAGCTGCTACCGCATGATGGACGTGCGGTAGAGGCTAAAAATATTGAAATTTTTGGACTACAGCGCCCGCAGCACGGCTCGCACGGGCGATGCGTCGGCCGTGGTCAGCTTGAGCGGCAGGGCGATGAGTTCGTAGTCGCCCTCGGGCACGGCGTCGAGCACCAGGTTTTCGAGCACGCGCAGGCCCCGGCGGCGGATGACCTGGTGGCTCTCCAGTGTCTTGCTGTCGGCCGGGTCGATGCTGGCGGTGTCGATGCCCACCAGCAGCACGCCCAGGTCGGCCAGGCGCTCGATGGTGCCGGGCGCATAGGCGGCCAGCTGGCCGTCCCAGCGGTCCACGGGCATGTGTTCGTAGGTGCGCACCAGCACGCGCTGCGGCAGGGTGCCGTTCACCGCGTGGGCAATGTGCTCCCAGGTGATCAGCGGCCCGCAGCCGATGGCGTGGATCACGCGGCAGGGGCCCAGAAACGCGTCGAGCGACACGTCACCGATGGTGGCGCCCTGCGCATCGTAGTGCAGCGGCGCATCGGCATGCGCGCCCACATGGGGCGACATCGTGATCGCACTCACATTGACCGGGCAGCCGGGGCCGATGGTGGCGCACCACTGCTGGCTGTAGGCCGTGTCGCCGGGGAACACGGGGCTGCCCGCATGCACGGGCGGCGAGATGTCCCAGAGCCGGCGGGCGGTGGAGGGGGAAGGCGTTGGCATGGGACAAAGTTTGCATGTCCCGAAAAACCCGTGGTGTCGGTTATTTCCAACACCGTGTCGATTTTTTGTTGAAGCCTAAACTATTTTGATGCGGCAGTAG
>NZ_QAIM01000489.1:12651-18208 GCF_003061035.1 Acidovorax sp. HMWF018 | reverse complement strand
GGCGCGGGGCGCAGTTCGTAGATGCTGCAGGCCACCTGCTGGCCCACCTGGCCGGTCAGCGCGGCGCAGCGGATGGGCACCTGCTCCGTGCCCCGCATGCGGCAGGTGCTGCCGTTCACATCCAGCGCCAAGCCATCGGGCACTGTGCCGCCCATGGCCTGCATCTCGTACACGGCAAAGTCCACGCGAAAGCTGGCGCAGCAGGCGCCGCAGCTGAGGCACGGGTGGGCGGAATCGGCGGTGGTCATGGTGGTCGCGTCGTCGGACATGCAGTGCGTGCGTTCGGCCTGCGGCGGGGCCGTCAGGCGTGGGGGAGGGGAATGCTAACGAAAAAACCCACGCCTTTGCCATTCAAACCCACGCCGATCTGCACCTGTCCGCCCATGCGCAGCACCGCCTGCCGCACGATGGCCAGGCCCAGGCCCGAGCCATTGGCGGCATGGCCCGTGCCCCGGTAAAAGCGTTCGAACACCCTCTGCTGCTCGCTGGCCGGGATGCCCGGCCCGTCGTCCTGCACCGACAGTTGCAGCACCGCGCCCGTATGCCGCAGCGCCACCGCCACGTTACCGCCGTGGGGCGTGTAGCGCAGCGCGTTGTCGATGAGGTTGTGGGCGATGGACTCGAACGCAGGCTGGTCGAGCCGGGCGGGCAAGGTGTCGGGCGCGGCCAGCGACAGCTCGATCTGCCGCGCGATGGCCTGCGGCGCAGCCTGTGCCAGCGCGCCACGCAGCCATTGCGCCACGTCCAAGTCGCGCGGCGCGGGGCGCTGCGCGTCGTCCAGCGCAGCCAGGTCCAGCAGTTGCTGCGCCAGGTGCGAGGTGCGGGCGATGGCCTGTTCCAGATGGGCCTGGGCCTGCGTGCGCTCCTCTTCGCTGGGCGAGCGGGCCATCACATGGGCCTGAGCGGTGATCACGGCCAGCGGTGTGCGGATCTCGTGCGCCGCGTCTTGCACAAAGGCGCGTTCGCGTTCCACCTTCTGGCGCAGTTGGGCGAAGAGGTGGTCCAGCGACTGCTCCAGCGGCTTGAGTTCGCGGTGGCGGGCGTTGAAGCCCACCGATTGCAGGTCGTCCTGCCCGCGCTGCGCAATGCGGCTGGCCAGTTGCTGCAGCGGCCGAAGGCCATGGCGTACCGACAGCCACACCGCCAGCAGCACAAAGGGTGACGCCAGCAGCAGGTAGGGCAGCAGCGCGCGGCCGTTGTACTGCAGAAAGTTGGAGTCGGTGCGCTTGGTCTCGAACACCCGCAGCACCCAGCGCGCATTGCGGCCGGTGTAGATGCGGAATGACCGGCCTTGCAGGGCGGCTTCTTCAATAAAAGGCTCAGCGCGTTGTGAGGCGGGCGGCACGGCCACGTTCTGCAGCCCCGGCGATGCAAACACGCGCTGGCCCGATGCCGCGTCCAGCAGCTCGTGCATCTGCACCCCGGGCAGCAGCCCGATCTGGCGGCGGCGGATGTTGGTCCAGTGGTCGGTGGCCGCCACGGCCGTGGCAGCGTGGGCGGGGTCGGTGATGGAGGCCAGCGAGTCCAGCACTGCGTCACCGTATTTCATCAGGCCGGGGTCGCGGGTGATGGTGTGTTTGTAGTTGACGAAGTTGTAGCCCAGCAGCACCGCCCACACCACCACAAATGCCACCAGCACCGAGGCCACGCTGCGGCGCATCAGCGTGGGTTCGGCCAGCCAGGCCCATGCGCTGCGCAACGCGTGCTTCATCGTAGTCATGCTTGCAACAGGTAGCCCACGCCACGCACGGTTCGGATCAGCTCTGCCCCGATCTTGCGCCGCAGGTTGGACACATGCACTTCGATGGCGGCAAAGTCCATGGGCTCGCCCAGCGGGTCCAGCCGCTGCGACAACACGCTTTTGGACACCACCACGCCGGGCTCGCGCGCCAGCTCCAGCAGCAGCTGAAACTCGCGCGGCGACAGCTCCAGCGGAAGCCCGGCGCGCTGCACGGCATGACTCCGGGGCTCGATCACCAGCTCGCCCAGCACCCAGCGCTCGCTGGCCTGGCGCGCGCTGCGGCGCAGCACGGCGCGGATGCGCGACATCAGTTCGGCCGTGGCAAAGGGCTTGATCACAAAGTCGTCCGCCCCGCCGTCCAGGCCCGCCAGCCGGTCCTCCACGGCCGAGCGCGCCGTGATCACGATGACGGGCACCTGTCCGCTGTGTCCGCTCTGGTTGCGCCAGCGCGCCAGCAGGTCAAAGCCGCTGCCGTCGGGCAGCGTCAGGTCCAGCAGCACACAGTCCACCGTCGTGGCGTCCACCGTGGCGGGCGCATCCACCGCGCGGCGCAGCCACTCGCTGGTCAGCCCCTCCACCTTCAGCGCGGACTGCAGCGCGCGGCCCAGGTCCAGGTCGTCTTCGATGAGAAGGATGTGCATGGGGCGATTGTGGCGGGAGTGGTGGTGATTGGGCGGCGCGGGAAGCGGCGCCTTTGGCTGGCGTTAAGGCGGCGATTGGCACACTAGCAGGGCACGTAGCGCAACTTGGCTTGCCTGTGGAACGAAAAGAAGAATACGTAGAACCAATCAACGAACTGGGGAGGAAGCCCTTATGGGGCATGAAAAATCGGTGATGAATTTATCCATCCCTTCAGGGCTGGCGTTGCGGCCGTTTCGCGGCCCGTCTGACTTCCCGGCCATGGCCGAGGTGGCCAATGCCAGCTTTGATGCCGACGGGGTGCTCGCGCGTCGCACGCCCGAAGACCTGGCGCGTGACTACGCGGCTTTTACTCGATGCGATCCGTATCAGGACGCGATCATGGTCGAGCTGGATGGCGAACTGGTCGCCTATGGCCGGTGCTGGCGATTTACGCAGGCAGATGGCCTGACGCTGCACGCACAAATCGGATTTGTGCCAGGACGTTGGCGAGGGCGAGGCATTGGGCATGCGCTGCAGGGCTGGCTCGAGCGGCGGAGCCACACCGTGGCAGCGCAGCAGCCGCGCGGCCCGCATGTGCACCATACCTATGTACAGCAAGGCGAGGAAGCGCGCGCACGACTGCTGCAGGCCAGAGGCTATGCGCCGATGCGGTATTTCTTTGAAATGCGGAACACGGAACTGCGTGCTGCGCCGGACTTTCCCATGCCGCAAGGGCTGGAACTGCGGCCCGTTTTGCCAGAGCACTACCGCGCCATATGGGACGCTCATCACACTGCGTTAGAAGACCATTGGGGGATGGCACCACCGTTGCCACGCGACTACGACACCTGGCTGGAGAGCCAGATTTTTCAGCCCGCGCGCTGGCAGGTGGCGTGGGACGGCAATGAGGTCGCAGGCCAAGTCCGCACGTATATCAATGAGGATGAGAACCGCCATCTGTCACGGCGCCGGGGCTACACCGAGTTCATCAGCGTGAGGCGCCAGTGGCGCAGGCGTGGGCTTGCAAGGGCGTTGATTGCTCGTAGCCTGCGCCTGTTGGCCGACGAAGGGATGGCCGAGTCGGCCTTGGCGGTGGACGGTGAGAACCTGACGGGCGCTAATCGTGTGTATGCGGACTGCGGCTTTCAGGTGGTCAAGCGCAACACGATCTACCGCAAGCCGCTGGAGGTGCCCAAGCTGTAGTCGCCGCGTGCGCTGGCAAGGGAATCACCTGCCGCGGGGATGGTGCAGGTCCGTGACGCTGGGGTGCAGAAGGTATGCAGTCTTTGGCTGCGCTTAGGCCTTGCTCTCGGACAATCTGGCACAGAGAGGGCATCGATGAAACCAGCAATACACAATAGCCGCCGCTTTGCCATGTGGGCAACGTGTTTGGCCTCTGCGGCAGGAAGTGCCGCATGGGCGCAGGGCTCGCCAGACGGGGCAGGCAGCGCTACGCCGCAGCTTGACGGTGTCACGGTCACGGCACGCAGGTCCCTGGAATAGCGGTTTTTTTCGGCGGGGTCGCTGGTGGTGGTGGACCGCAGCGACGTCGAGCAGATGGGCGCGTTCTTGGTCGCCGACGTGTTGCGCCAGTTGCCAGGCGTGCAGGTGACGCCCTCTGCCGATGGCAGCGTGGAGATCCGCATGCGTGGCATGGAGCGCGGCGCCACGCAGTTGCTGATCGACGGCCAGCCCGCCAGCAGGTCAAAGCCGCTGCCATCGGGCAAGGTGAGGTTCAGCAGCACGCAGGCCACCGTGGCGGGCGCATCCACCGCGCGGCCCAGGTCCAGGTCGCCTTCGATGAGCAGGATGTGCATGGGGCGATTGTGTGGGTGCAGGTGGCAATGTGGCCGCATCGGGCGCTGGCCTTTGGTTTGCTTTAAGGAACGGTTTGCACAATGGGGCCATGCTCACAAAGAATCTGCTTTGCCTCGCTTCCACGCTGGCGTTCCCATGGCTGTCGTGCGGTGCCGCCACCGCGCAGCCAGCCGAGTCGCCGTCCGCGACGACCACCGCGTGGCCCAGCTACATGCCTGACCAGATGGCGGGCCCTTCTGAAAGCCCCGTGGCGGCCGTGCTGCCGCCGGATGTGGCGGTGACGCCGCCCGCCGCCAGCGTGCCCCTGGACAAGGCTCGTTGGAGTGGCTTGTGGCAGGGATGGGCCTGCATGGCGAGGGCTTGCGATGTCCGCATCGCCGTCGAAGCCGTTACTGCCGAAGGCGCGACGCTCGTCTATGCGGCGGCCAGCGAACAGCAGGCGCAGGTTACAGACCGTTCGCAAGGACGCTTTGTGGGCAACGAATTGCACACTCGGCTGCATACCGGAGCGCGGCTGGTGCTGCGCTTGCGCGAGGGCAGGTCCGAGATGGAGATGACGGTGTGGCGCCCTGAAAGCCGGCTTTTGGCGGCAGGCGTGCTAAGCACCCAGCTCGCGGCACCGCCCTACACCCGCGTGGTCGAGCGGCTACCCACGCCGTGGGCCGATGCAGATGGGCGCGCCCAAACGCTGGAGGCTGTGGTCTACCGCCCCATCAATGCCAGTGGTCCGCTGCCCACGGTGGTCTTCAACCATGGCTCCACGGGCCGTGGCGACCGGCCTGAGTGGTTCAGACTCACCTGGACGAGCCCTGAGGTCGCTCAATACTTCACCGCCAAGGGCTGGCAGGTGGTGTTCCCGCAGCGCCGGGGGCGGGGCAAGTCCGACGGCGTGTATGACGAAGGTTTTGGCGTCAACCGATCGATGGGTTATTCCTGCCAGTCCGAGTACTCGCTGCCAGGGTTTGACCGCGCGCTGGCCGATCTGGACGCATTCATGGCGCACCTGCAGCAGCGCCCTGACGTGGACAAAGCCCGCTTGCTGATCGGTGGGGTATCGCGTGGCGGCATCTTGTCGGTAGCGTATGCTGGCTCGCGACCTAGCATGTTCCTGGGCGTCGTCAACTTTGTGGGTGGTTGGCTCGGCGATGGGTGCAAGGAGTCTGCCGCTGTCAATCGCGCGGGCTTTATACGCGGCGCTGCCATGCCCCGACCCACCCTTTGGCTTTATGGGGAGAGGGATTCCTACTACACGCTGGAAAACAGCCGGGCCAGCTTTGAAGCGTTTCGCGGCGCAGGCGGGCAGGGCCGCATGGTGGGTTACGCACTTCCGCCGGGGCGCGACGGCCATGAGATTTACAAGTCCCCCTCGCTGTGGCA
>NZ_QAIM01000489.1:5868-12641 GCF_003061035.1 Acidovorax sp. HMWF018 | reverse complement strand
GTTATCTAGCGCTCATTCAGCCGACAGTGGCTCCGCATTGATGGAAAAAGAGGCTGGGCGAGCAACACACAGAGAGGGGGATGGGATGCGATTGGGAATATTTTTGAAAACAACGGGCTTTGCTGCGTGTGCGCTGCTGGTGCTCGCTGGCTGCGCAAGCGGGCCTACGCACCCTTCGCTGGCTGGGGCGCAATTGCCCGACTTGGTGCCCGTGCGCGACTTTGTGGCCAGCCGGCAGTCCACCGGGGGTTATCGCGTGTCGCCGGATGGAAAGCGCATCGCCTGGTTTGGCACCGACGGCGTGGTGCCCGCAATCTGGGTGCAGTCCATCGATGGGGGCGACGCCAAGGCGTTTCGCATCCGTGCGCGCGCCATCCGCTTCAGTGCCGACAGCCGCTGGCTCGGAATCACGGCCGATCCCACGGGCGATGAAAACACCCGCATCTATGCGGGCCCGGTCGAGGGCCCAGGGACCGACTTGCGCGAGCTGATGCCTGCATCGCGTTCGGTGGCGCATTTTGCGGAGTCAGTCGATGCCTCGTCTGACTTCATCGTCACCTCCAACCAGCGCGACAAAAAGGTGTTTGACCTGTACCGCGTGAACCCTGCGGGCGGGCCGCCGGTGCTGATGGCCACCAACCCCGGCAACGTGGGCTGGTGGGGCGTGGACACCGCGGGCCAGCTGCGCGCCCGGGCACAGATTAAGGGCGACCAGGTGCTGCTGGAGCGACCTGGCGCCGAGCCGGGCAGCTGGGTGACGGTGGCAGAGCGCAGCCGGTGGGACACGCTGAACATCTTTGGCCTGCACGATGAGGGGCGCAAGGCCTGGGCCCTGTCGAACCGGGGGCGCGACAAGCTGGCGCTGGTGCGGCTGGACCTGACCACGGGCACGGAGGAAGAGTGGTTTGCCTCGCCCGACGTGGACCTGGACAGCGTGACGCTGAGCCGCCGCACCCGCGAGCCGCTGTTGGCGCACTTCATGCCGGGCTACCCGGCGCGCAAGGTGTTCGACCCCGCGCTGGATGCCCGGCTGTCCGCGCTGGCCGGCGACAAGCCCGCAGAGGTGCTGGTGACCAGCCTGGACCAGACGGACAAGGTGCTCACGGTGGCGGTGGCCACCGACCGTGGCACCCGCAACTACCTGCTGCGCGATGGGCACGAACCCCGCTTTCTGGGCGAGAACCGGCTGAGCCTGATTGCCAAGGACCTGGCCCCCACCGCGCCCATCACCTACACCGCGCGCGATGGTCTCACCATTCACGGCTACCTCACGCTGCCCGTGGGGGCGGCGCCGCAGCGGCTGCCCACCGTGCTGCTGGTGCATGGCGGCCCCTGGGCGCGTGACCGCTGGGGCGATGGCGCCACCAGCCGCGCCATGCAGCAGTTTCTGGCCAACCGGGGCTATGCGGTGCTGCAGGTCAACTACCGGGGCTCCAGCGGCTATGGCCGCAACCACATGGAAAAGGCCCGTGGCGAGTTCGCAGGCCGCATGCACGACGACCTGGTGGACGGCGTGCGCTGGGCGGTGGAGCGTGGCGTGGCCGACCCGCAGCGCGTGGCGATCTATGGCGCCAGCTACGGCGGCTATTCAGCCCTGGTGGGTGCCACCTTCACGCCCGAGGTGTTTGCCTGCGCCGTGGATGTGGTGGGCGTGACGGACATCGCGCGCCTGCTGGAGGCCGCACCGCCGTATTGGGAGCTGGGCCTGCCCTGGTGGCACCGCTATGTGGGCAACCCCGCTGTGCCGGAGGACCGCGCGCGCATGGATGCGAAGTCGCCCTTGTACCGGGCGGAGCATGCGCAAAAGCCCATCCTCATCATGCACGGCGTGAACGATCCGCGCGTGAAGCTGGAGCAGTCCGAATGGATGGTGGCGGCCCTGCGCAAGGCGGGCAAGCCGGTGGATTACGTCACCTTCACCGGGGATGGCCATGGCAACCAGCGCTGGCCCAACAACCTCACCATGTACCGCAAGACCGAGGACTTCCTCGCCCAATGCCTGGGGGGGCGGACCAGCGGTTTTGACTACTACCAGCTGGGTGCATGGGCGTTCTGATGGGGCAGGCTGTCGCTTCGTTGGTTGTACGCAGGGGGTTGCGCGGCGGCAGTCTGGTCGCCGCGATGGCCCTTGCCGCAGTGTTTGGTGCGACAGGTGCTCAGCCGGTGGCCCCTGCGAGTGCGGCCTCGGTCGCCGCAGAAGATGCAGCGCCTGCGGCGCCGCTGGTCTACACCCGGGCGCGGCTGGTGTCTGTGGAGGCGGATGCGGGCGGCAACACCACGCATGTGCGGCTGAAGCTGCTGCCCCGCGCCAAGCTGCCGTTCACCACACAGACCTTCCGGGTGGTCAACCCCGCCCTGATGCACGGCATTCCGCAGGGGGCCTGGGTGCAGTTCACTGCCCGGCACATCGACGGCGAAAACACGCTCACATCCATCCGGGCTACTGCGGAGTGCAAGCGGTTTGAGCGATGTGACTGACCACCCGGGCGGGGCAGCGGGGACTGCGGCTTGCGCTGCGTCAAGGAGAGAGTGGGACGGCAACCAGCACGATGCAGATATTGGTAGAATGAGAATCACTATTATTTGTATCGAGGCCAGTCACCATGAAAACCATGGACGATGGCGCTGCGGCGCGGTTGCATCTTCCTACGCAGCAGAACCTGTCCTCGCGGCTGGACCAATTGCCGCGCCGTGCCTCGGGCCGGGTCACGGGCCTGTTGCCCGCACAGGACGCGCAAGAGCACAGCATGCTGCTGCGCTTGCTGGAGATTGGCTTCCTGCCCGGTGAAACCGTGCAGGTGGTTGCACGCGGCGGCTGGGGCGGCGATCCCATCGCGGTGCGGGTGGGGCAGGCCACGTTTGCGCTGCGCCGCCAGGAGGCCTCCATGGTGCAGGTGCAGCCGCTGGATGACACCAGCCTGTCTGCCAAGGAGCTGGCATGAACGCCCAGGCTACTGTGCAGCCCACCGCCGCCGATGCGCCCCTGCGCGTGGCGCTGCTGGGCAACCCCAACTGCGGCAAGACCGCGCTGTTCAACCTGCTCACCGGCGCACGCCAGAAGGTGGCCAACTACGCGGGCGTGACGGTAGAGCGCAAGGAAGGCCTGCTGCAGACCGCCGCTGGCCGCCGCGTGCGCGTGCTGGACCTGCCGGGCGCCTACAGCCTGCACGCACACAGCGTGGACGAGGCCATCACCCGCGACATCGTGCGCGGGCGCCGCGCGGGCGAGCCCGTACCCGATGTGCTGGTGTGTGTGACCGATGCCACCCACCTGCGCCTGAACTTGCGCCTGGTGCTGGAGGCACGCGCCCTGGGCCTGCCCATGGTGCTGGTGCTCAACATGATGGACGTGGCCGAGCGCCAGGGCATCGCCATTGACCGCGAGGCGTTGTCGCGCGAGCTGGGCATGCCCGTGCTGGCCACCGTGGGCGTACGCGGCAACGGCGCCCAGGAGCTGGTGCAGTGGCTGGATGGCGCCAACCTGCAGCAGCTGCAGCGCCCGGTGGTGGCGCCCGATGCGGCGGCGCGCCTGGATGCGAGCGACCTGGAGGCGCAGAACGACGTGATCCGCACGCACCAGGAAGTGCGGCGCATTCTGGACCGGGCCGTGCGCGTGCCGGTGGTCAGCCTGCGGACTGACGACCGCATCGATGCGGTGGTGCTGCACCCGGTGTGGGGCCTGCTGATCCTGGCCGCCACGCTGTTCCTGATGTTCCAGGCGGTGTTCAGCTGGGCCGAGCTGCCCAAGTCATGGATTGAAGATGGCGTGGGCTGGCTGGCAGCCCTGGTCAACAGCCACATGGCCGACGGCCCCTTGCGCAGCCTGCTGACCGACGGGGTGCTGGCGGGTGCGGGCGGGGTGCTGGTGTTTTTGCCGCAGATCCTGTTCCTGTTCCTGTTCATCCTGGCGCTGGAGGACTCGGGCTACCTGCCGCGCGCGGCGTTCTTGCTGGACCGCGTGATGGGCACGGTGGGTCTGTCGGGCCGCTCGTTCATCCCTCTGCTGTCGAGCTTTGCGTGTGCCGTGCCGGGCGTGATGGCCACGCGCTCCATCACCCACTGGCGCGACCGGCTGGTGACCATCATGATCGCGCCGCTCATGACCTGCTCGGCGCGCCTGCCGGTGTATGCGCTGCTGATCGCTGCCTTCATCCCCGAGCGCACGGTGGCTGGGGTGTTCAACCTGCAGGGCGTGGTGCTGTTTGCGCTGTATGTGGTGGGCATCGTCAGCGCCATGGCCGTGGCGGCGGTAGCCAAGCTGGCCCGCAGCGACACGCGCGCCACGCCGCTGATGATGGAGCTGCCCGCGTACCGCTGGCCCAGCGTGCGGGGCCTGGCCTACGGCCTGTACGAGCGGGCGGTGATTTTCATCAAGAGGGTGGGCGGCATCATCCTGGCCGTCACGGTGTTGTTGTGGTTCCTGTCCACCTACCCCGGTGCGCCGGAAGGCGCCACACAGCCTGCCATCACCTACAGCCTGGCCGGCCAGCTGGGCCGCCTGCTCGAGATCATCGTCGCGCCCATTGGCTTCAACTGGCAGATTGCCATTGCGCTGGTGCCCGGCATGGCGGCCCGCGAGGTGGCGGTGAGTGCGCTGGGCACGGTGTACGCGCTGTCCGCCACAGGCGACGAGGTGGCCAGCCAGCTGGGGTCGCTGATTGCGGGCTCGTGGTCGCTGGCCACTGCGCTGTCGCTGATGGCCTGGTATGTGTTTGCGCCCCAGTGCATCTCCACCATCGCCGCCGTGCGGCGTGAGACCAACGGCTGGCGCTACCCGCTGCTCATGGTGGGGTACCTGTTTGCCATGGCGTATGCGGCCAGCTTTGTGACCTACCGCGTGGCGTTGGCGCTGGGCGGCGGCTGAAGGGAAACGTTGTGATGGTCCAGCAACTCATGGTCGGTCTGATCGTCCTTGCCGCAGCGCTCTATGTGCTCTGGCGGTATCTGCCCGGGCGCTGGCGCCGGGGGCTGGGCAAGGTCCACCCGGGGCTCGTCCAGTCGCCAGGCTGTGGGGGAGGCGATGGTGGGTGCAGTAGCTGCGGCAGTTGCGCGGCGCCGTCCGCGGCGGCCGCTGAAAAACCCGTGGCCATGCCCGTCCGTCGCGGGCCTGCTTCTCAGTAGTTGCTATATTTTATATAGCTGCTGGCGCATGATTCACTAGCGCTACAAGCCGTTTTGACTCAAATTGTCTACTGGTACAGCTGGCCTTGGCCCAGCGCGCTCAACGCCTGTTGCAGGTTGACGCGCGCCTGGGCCTCGCAGCGTTGCGCAAAGTAGGCTGTGCCGTAGATGTGCGGGCGGTCCAGAAAGCCTCGCAGCACTGCGCTGCGCCCCGCCACATAACGCGGCCAGCGCACAAAAAAGTATTCACGCCGCACGTTGCGTTCGAACTGTCGGTACACCGCGTCACTCTGGCCCAGGATGGCGAGGTCGATGTCCACCACCCACAGCGTATCGCCGGTGAGCGGGCCCGGGGTGTGGCGGGTGTCCATCACATGCTGGTGCACGGTTTCGGCCAGCGTGGTGGGCAGCCCTTGGCCCAGCAGGAACTGTCGCGCCCAGTCGGCGCTGCGCGCCTCGTTGTGCCCACTCCACGGCCAGTAGATGGCGTCGTGGTACCACAGGGCGAGGGCCGCAGCATGGGGGTTGTGAAGCGCTCCGGGCTGCTGGTCTTGCACTTCCTGGAGGTGCCGCAGGCAGGCCCGCAGATGCGTGGTGTCGTGGTAGGCGCGGGGCCAGCGTGTCCAGCTGCGCAGCAGGCGCCTGCCCTCGGCCCGCCAGGCGGGCGTGTCGCACCCCAGCGCTTGGCCCAGGGCCTGCCAGTGCGCTAATAATTCGGCGCTGTGAGCGGGCTGGCGGCGCCAGGGCATGGGGGCTTTTAGGCCAGTTTGCCCAGCAGCAGGTACTCCATCAGTGCCTTCTGCACGTGCATCCTGTTCTCTGCCTCATCCCACACCACCGACTGCGGCCCGTCGATCACATCCGCCTCGACCTCTTCGCCCCGGTGCGCGGGCAGGCAGTGCATGAAGAGGGCGTCGGGCTGGGCCGCAGCCATCATTTCGGTGTCCACGCACCAGTCGGCAAAGGCCTTCTTGCGCGCTTCGTTCTGGGCTTCGTAGCCCATGCTGGTCCACACGTCGGTGGTGACCAGGTCGGCGCCCCGGCAGGCTTCCATGGGGTTGCTGAAGAATTGATAGCTGTCAGCGCTGATTCCATGGGCACCAGCGGCCAATTTTTCATCCACCTCGTAGCCGCGTGGCGTGCTCACATGCACTTTGAAGCCCAGCAGCGACGCCGCCTGCAGCCAGGTGTTGGCCATGTTGTTGCCGTCGCCCACCCAGGCCACCGTCTTGCCCTGGATGGAGCCACGGTGTTCGATGAAGGTAAAGATGTCCGCCAGGATCTGGCAGGGGTGGTACTCGTTGGTCAGGCCGTTGATGACGGGCACGCGCGAGTTGGCGGCAAAACGCTCGATCTTGGCCTGCTCATACGTGCGGATCATCACCAGGTCGGTCATGCGGCTGATGACCTTGGCGCTGTCCTCGATGGGTTCGGCGCGGCCCAGCTGGCTGTCGCCCGTGGTCAGGTGCACCACACTGCCGCCGAGCTGGTACATGCCCGCCTCAAAGCTCACGCGCGTGCGGGTGCTGGCCTTCTCGAAGATCATGGCCAGCGTGCGGTCCACCAGCGGGTGGTGCTTTTCGTAGGCCTTGAACTTCTTCTTGATGAGCGCGGCGCGCTCGAACAGGTAGGCGTATTCGTCGGCGGAGAGG
>NZ_QAIM01000489.1:4247-5858 GCF_003061035.1 Acidovorax sp. HMWF018 | reverse complement strand
AGCGTCGTCATGGCAGTGGGACTATTCTTCATTCAGCCAGGATGGCTTTGACCAGCGGGGTCAGCTTGGCGACGATTTCGTCGGCTTCGGCGGTGGTGAGGATCAGCGGCGGCACCAGGCGGATCACGCTGTCGGCCGTGACCGACAGCAAGAGGCCTGCCTCGGCCGCGCGGCCGATCAGGGCGCCGCACGGCTTGTTCAGCTCGATGCCCAGCATCAGGCCCTGGCCCCGGATCTCCTTCACACCGGGCAGGCCGCCCAGCTCGCGCTGCAGTGCCGCCTTGAGGTGCTCACCCACCGTGGTGGCATTTTGCAGCAGGCCGTCTTCTTCCATGATGCGAATGGTTTCGACCCCAGCGCGCATGGCCAGCGGGTTGCCGCCAAAGGTGGTGCCGTGGTTGCCGGGCTGCAGCACGTTGGCGGCCTTGGGGCCGGCCACCACCGCGCCAATCGGCACGCCCGAGCCCAGGCCCTTGGCCAGGGGCATCACGTCGGGCACGATGCCGGCCCACTGGTGGGCAAACCACTTGCCGGTGCGGCCCATGCCGCACTGCACTTCGTCAATCATCATCAGCCAGCCGCGCTCGTCGCACAGCTTGCGCAGCTGCTGAAGGTATTCCACGCGCATGGGGTTGATGCCGCCCTCGCCCTGGATGGTCTCGAAGAACACGGCCACCACGTTGGGGTTGCCTTCGGTGGCTTGCTTGATGGCTTCGATGTCGTTGAGCGGCACGCGCACAAAACCCTCGACCAGCGGGCCGAAGCCGCTGTAGATCTTGGGGTTGCCGGTGGCCGACATGGTGGCAATCGAACGGCCGTGGAAGGCCTTTTCGTAAACAACGATCTCGGGCTTGGCGATGCCCTTGTCCACGCCGAACTTGCGGGCAATCTTCAGGGCCGCCTCGTTGGCCTCCAGTCCCGAGTTGCAGAAGAAGACGTTGGTCATGCCCGACAGCTCCACCAGCTTCGCGGCCAGCTGCTCCTGCAGGGGCGAGTGGTAGTAGTTGGAGGTGTGGATCAGCTTGGTGATCTGGTCCTGCAGCGCGGGCACCAGCTTGGCATGGTTGTGGCCCAGTGTGTTCACGGCAATGCCGCCCAGGCCGTCCAGGTATTCCTTGCCATTCACGTCCCACACGCGGCTGCCTTGCCCACGGGCCAGCGCGATGGGTACGCGGCCATAGGTGTTCATCACGTGGGGCGAAGCTGCCGGGATGGAAGCGGTCATGCGGAAATCTCCAGACGGTACGGTGGCGAAAAAGCGAGTCACGATTCTAGGGGGAGCAGGGGTTCGGTCTGTTGACGATTGCGCATCACTGCAATGCCGGGCCCTTACCCTCTTCGGGGTGCCTATGTGTAGCGCGCCGGAGGGATTAGGGAGCTAGCTCTTATATAAGAGTTAGAATGTCGCGTTGCGGTGCAACATGCAGTGATCCTGCGTCTGTGCCCTCACTACCACTCCAATCCCCGATGGTTTCCCCCTCCTCCAAAGAAGTCTTCATCCAGGGCATCACCCATGACGGGAAAACCTTTCGTCCCAGCGACTGGGCCGAGCGGCTGGCCGGGGTGATGAGCAGCTTTCGACCCGGTGGAGCCCGGCCAGGCAGCCACTTG
>NZ_QAIM01000489.1:0-4237 GCF_003061035.1 Acidovorax sp. HMWF018 | reverse complement strand
TTCCCACCACGCTCAATGGCGTGAAATGCGTGGTGGTGCACCGCGACCTGCAGGGGCACGAACCCATGGCTTGGGACTTCGTGATCAATTTCGCCCGCGACAACAACCTGCAGGTGGCCGAGGCCTGCCTGCTGCCCGACCCGCCTCCTCCCGCCAAGCCCTGAGCGGCCACGGCCTGGGTTCCGGCGCTGCCTGCCGCGTCGGGCCCGAGGCGTCGCTGCGCAGGGGCATGCCCGCCCGGCAGCCAGCGGGCACTCCCCATCCACCCTGTGATGCGCTTCAGGCTGCTTGGCGCAGTTCTGAACCCCCAACGAAAAAACCGCCCGAAGGCGGTTTGTTCGTTTTTTGCTGGCAGCGCACCCGTTACAAACGGCGAACGGCAGGTGCCGTTCGGGCTGTTTGCCTGAAGTGGGTCAGGCGGCCGTTGCCAGGGCTTTCACCTTGGCAGACAGACGGCTCTTGTCGCGAGCAGCCTTGTTCTTGTGGAAGATGCCCTTGTCAGCCACGGTGTCCACCACGGCTTGCATCTTGGCGAACAGTTCGGTCGCCTTGGTCTTGTCGCCAGCCAGAACAGCCTTTTCGACGTTCTTGACAGCGGTACGGTATTTGGAACGCAGCGAGGTGTTAGCAGCGTTGATCTTGACGTCCTGACGGACGCGCTTGCGGCCCGACGCCAGGCGCGGGTTCTTCTTCTTGGGTTTTGCGGATGCCATTGTTTAGTTCCTTGGGTCTGTGGATGATGCCAGCAAAGCCCGCGATTATAGCCCAGAGCAGTTCCTGTATCCATACCTGTGCCCGAACCGGCGGAACGCCATCGCCACCGCACCGGTGGCACCTGGCGCTGTCAGCGCGACATGTGCATCGCCCTTGACGGCGGAGGGGCACGGCTTCGAGCCCGCCTGCGCAGGCTTGGACGGTCTGAAAAGCTGCCGCCTTTGGCAGCTGTACCGAGGCGCGAAGCGGCGCAGGGGGAATACACTCCCCGCGGTGTCACTGTTCAAAGCCGCCTCCACCGTCTCCCTCTTGACCCTCGTCTCCCGCATCACCGGGCTGGTGCGCGAGTTGCTCATGGCCTCCGTGTTCGGGGTCAGTGCCATGACCGACGCCTTCAATGTGGCGTTCCGCATTCCCAACCTGTTCCGCCGGGTGCTGGGCGAGGGCGCTTTCAGCCAGGCTTTTGTGCCGGTGCTGGCTGCCACCCGGGCCGAGGACGGCGACGAGGGCGCCCGGGCGCTGATCGACCACGTGGGCACCTTGCTGGCCTGGACGCTGGTGCTGCTGTGCATCGCGGGCGTGCTGGGTGCGCCCTGGATGGTGTGGGCCATGGCCAGTGGGCTCCAGCCCGAGGGGTTTGACGCCGCCGTCACGATGACCCGCTGGATGTTCCCGTACATCGGCTTCATGTCGCTGGTGGCGCTGGCAGGGGGCATTCTCAACACGTGGAAGAAGTTTGCGGTGCCTGCAGCCTCGCCGGTGTTGCTCAACATTGCGCTCATCCTGTCCATCACGCTGGGCGCGCCCTTGTTCAAGCGCCATGGCATCGAGCCCATCTATGCGCAGGCGGCGGGTGTGATGCTGGGCGGCCTGCTGCAACTGGGCATCCAGGTGCCTGCGCTGCTGCGCCTGGGGCTGCTGCCCCGCATTGGCGTGCGCTGGTCTGCCATCCGCGCGGCGTGGGCGGACCCGACCACCCGCAAGGTGGCGCGCCTGATGCTGCCCGCCTTGCTGGGGGTGAGCGTGGCGCAGGTTTCGCTGCTCATCAATACGCAGATTGCCTCACATCTGGCCACTGGCAGCGTGAGCTGGATCACCTATGCCGACCGCCTGATGGAGCTGCCCACCGCCCTGTTGGGCGTGGCGCTGGGCGTGGTGCTGATGCCGCAGCTGGCCAGCGCCCGCGCCAAGCAGGATGACGAACGCTATTCGGCCATGCTCGACTGGGGGCTGCGGCTGGTGGTGGTGCTGTCGGTGCCCTGCATGGTGGCGCTGCTGGTGTTTGCCAAGCCCCTGGTGGCCGTGCTCTACCACTACGGCGCCTTTGCCGACCGGGACGTGCAGCAGACCACGCTGGCCCTGGCGGGCTACGGGGTTGGCATTGTGGGCATCGTGGCCATCAAAGTGCTGGCGCCGGGCTACTTTGCCAAGCACGACATGCGCACGCCCATGCTGATTGCCGTGGCGGTGCTAATGTTCACGCAGATGATGAACTTTGTGCTTGTGCCCTATTTGCAGCATGCGGCGCTGACGCTGTCGATTGGCGTGGGGGCGGTCATCAACGCTACCTGGCTGCTGGTGGGGCTGCTGCGGCGCGGCAGCTACCGGCCCTTGCCCGGATGGGGGCGGTTTGCCTTGCAGGTGGTGGCGGCCAGCGCCTTGCTGGCAGTGCTGCTGGCGTGGGGTGCCCAGCATTTCGACTGGGTGGAAATGAAGGCGCAGCGCCTGCAGCGCATCGGCCTGCTGGCCGCGATGATGGCTGCAGCCGCAGTGCTGTACTTTGGCGCCCTGTGGGCGGCCGGCCTGAAGCTGCGCCAGCTGCTGCGCCGCTGAATATCTGCGGCAGGCCTGGACCCCGAAATACCCCGCAAAGCCCGCGCTTCTGTGGCTTGACGCCATGGCGACGGCCCCGTACAAAGCTGCCATGTCCTTGAGCCTTTCCGTGCCCACCTCGCTGGAGTACTTTGCATCGCTGGTGCAGAGCGACGACCACTTTCCGCTGCTCGAAGCCGCCGCCAGCCTCGCGCAGGATGAATACCCCGAGTTCGACGTGCAGCAACTGCTGGGCGATGTGGACCAGCTGCAGGCCCGTATCAAGCGCCGCCTGCCTGCCGATGCGCCGGCGCTGCAGCGGCTGCGCACGCTCAACCAGTTCTTTTTTGCCGACCTGGGTTTTGGCGGCAACATCAACAACTACTACGACCCTGAGAACAGCTACCTCAACGCCGTGCTGCGCACGCGCCGGGGCATTCCCATCAGCCTGGCTGTGCTGTGGATGGAGTTGGCCCAGGGGCTGGGCCTGCATGCGCGGGGCATTGCGTTCCCGGGGCACTTCATGGTCAAGGTGCTGCTGCCCAAGGGCCAGGTGGTGCTGGACCCGATCTCGGGCCAGTCACTCAGCCGCGAGGAGCTGGCCGAGCGGCTGGAGCCCTACAAGCGCCGCAATGGTCTGGTGGACGATTACGACGTACCGCTCGGCTTGTATCTGCAGGCAGCCACACCGCGCGACATCATTGCGCGCATGCTACGCAACCTCAAGGAGGTGCACCGCACCCAGCAGGACTGGCAACGGCTGGTCGCCGTGCTGGACCGGTTGATCGTGTTGCTGCCCGAGGCCTGGGGCGAGCGCCGCGACCGGGGGCTGGCGCACGCCGAGCGAGGCAACACAGCCGAGGCGGTGGCCGACCTGGAGGCCTATCTGGCCCACAGCGAAGATGGGCTGGATCTCGACCTCATCGCCGACCGGCTGAGCGCGCTGCGCAACGCCAACGGCTGATGTCCGGCGCCTGACTCAAAAATAGTTCTAGAACGGCGTGCTGTCTGCAGGCAGCGCTGCCTGCAGCTGCGCCACCTGGCGGCGCAGCTCGGTGTTCTCCGCCGTCAGTTCCGCCACACGGATGCGCAGTGTGTGCAACTCGTCGCTGGCTGGAACGGAGTCCGTGGGGGTATCTGCCGGGCTACCTTCTGACGGAGCCTCCTCGCGCGGCTTGCGCTTGTTGAGTTCGCGCACGCGTTTGGCCGCCTGCTTGAGTTCGTCCTTGCCGGCCACGGCCGCTGCCACCTGTTCCTCGGCGGGCAGGGTGGCGACGGCGGCTGCGGCGTTGATGGAGATAGTGCCGGACTTCACAGCGGCCACCAGCTCGGGAGCCGCCTGTTTCTGGATCTTTTCGATCATCACCACCTGGCTGCTGCTCAGCCGCGCAGCCTTGGCAATGGCCTCGCGGCTGTTCAACGGGTCGGGAGCGGGCAGGGTGGCTGCGGCTTCGGGCACATCAGCCGTGGGGGTGGCTTCGGCGGTCTCTGTGGCGGTGGCTGCGCGCGCCTTGCGCTCGGCCATGATCTCGCGCTTGCGCAGGGCGAGCACGCCGCGCTGGAAATCCGACACGCTGCGGCGGCCCAGGTGCTGGTCGATCATCCACAGGTGCACGTCTTCCATCGACTGAAAGCGCGGGTTCTGCACGGTCTGGAACGGCAGGCCATGTTTTTGGCAGATGCCGTAGCGGTTGTGCCCGTCCACCAGCAC
>NZ_QAIM01000488.1:0-4447 GCF_003061035.1 Acidovorax sp. HMWF018 | reverse complement strand
GTGCCAGGCCCTCGGCCTGCGCCAGGGTTGCGGAATGATCGTGGGGATGGTCGTGGTCGTGGACCATGCCTTCCGCCGTAGGCTGATGGGCCTCGGTATGCTGCGCGGCGCCTGCAGGCAGCAGCGGAGCCACAATGCCTGCCGCCATGGCCGTGCCCGTCAGGCCCCGAAGGACCAGCACCACCATCAGCAGGAAGAAAAAGCCGCGACGCATCTTTCAATGATACGGCGGAGCCGCTCAAGGTTCCGCAGGTAACCCCTTTCTGGCGCTGCGGGCAACCCTGCGCAAATCGTGAATGCCTTTTCCGACCATGGGCAGTAACATGTGACGAAACATGTCTGCCCGTTTGTCAGCGGCTGTCGGCAGATATGTGCTCAAGCGTTCTTTCTCTTGCACAGAAAGGTCGGTATGCCCTCATGGGTCGCTGGAATGTGGAGCACCTTGTCCGCGCGTATTCGCTGGCTGGTGCTGTGGGCCACGCTGCCAGCGGTGCTGCTGGTGGTGTACCAGGCACGGGCCCACCGCACAGACGCGATTGCTGCGGCCGAAGAACGCGCGCTGCAGACCCTGCAGTCGGTGGCTGGCACCCAGCAGCGGCTGATCCAGAACACCCGCCAGTTTCTGCAGCAGCTGGCCGCCATGCCGCAGGTGCACGACCCTTCAGCGCCCCAGTGCGGGCGCTACTTGGCCGAAGTGCTGTCGCTCAATGCCACCTACGTCAACATTGGCGTGCCACGGGCGGACGGCGAGTTGCTGTGCAATGCGCGTCCGCTCAAGGCGCCTGTCAACGTTGCCAACCGCCCATATTTTCAGCAGACGATTTCGGGACGGGACTTTGCGGTGGGCAGCTTCCAGGTGGACCGTGCTGCCCAGGTGGCCAGTGTCAACTTTGCCTACCCGGTGATACCGCCCGGCACGCAGGAGGTGGTGGCGGCCGCCGTGGCGGTGGTGTCGCTGGAGTGGTGGAGCCGGCGGCTCACCGACCTGGGGCTGCCGGACGGCGCGGTGGCCCGGGTGTCCGACCCCGACGGGCGCGTGCTGGCGCGCTACCCGCCCGATGCCAGCGAGCTGGGGGCACCGTTTGCCGATGCCGAGTTCCGCGCCCTGGTGCTGCAAACGCCCCAGGGGCAGCGCCAGCGGTACCGCCCTGATGGTGCGCCCGAGCTGGTGGTGTTCCAGCCGCTGATCGAGGCAGGCGGCAAACCGGTGGCCACCATGAGCCTGGCCGTGCCGCTGGACGACCTGTACGCCGCGGCCAACAGCCGCATGTGGACCGAGATGGCGTTCTTGCTGGGTGGCCTGGTGCTGTCATTTGCCGTGGCGCAGGTGGGCGTGCGGCGCGGCGTGATGCGGCCCCTGAGGCGCCTGATGCACGCCACGGACGAGCTGGCCGAGGGGCGCTATGTATCGCGCGTTCCCGCCACGGGCTTGCAGGAGCTGACCGAGCTGGGCCGCCGCTTTGACCGTATGGCCCTGACGCGACAGAAAGCCGAGGCCGAACTGCGCCAGAGCGAAGAAAACCTGGCCATCACGCTGCTTTCCATCGGCGATGGCGTGATCGCCACCGATGCGCAAGGCCGCATCACCCGCATGAATGTGGTGGCCGAGCGCCTGACAGGCTGGCCGTTGGCACAGGCCATGGGCCAGCCGTTGCCCGAGGTGTTCCGCATCATCAACACCGGTACCCGCGAGCCGCAGGTGGACCCGGTACAGCTGGTGATGGACCGGGGCCAAGTGGTGGCATTGAGCAACCACATCACGCTGCAGGCCCGGCATGGCGCCGAGTACCACATTGCCGATAGCGCCGCTCCCATTCGCAACTCCCAGGGGCAGATCGTGGGGGTGGTGCTGGTGTTCAGCGACGTGAGCGAGTCCTACCGCGTGCGCCGTAAGCTGGAGGACAACGAGGCGCGTTTTCGCACCCTCACCGCGTTGTCGTCCGACTGGTACTGGGAGCAGGACGCGCAGTTTCGCCTCACGCATGTGGAAGGCCGGGCCGATGACCGGCTGGTGCAGGAGGCCGCGCTGCACATGGGCAAGACGCGCTGGGAGCTGGCTGCACCGGGCATGAGCGACGCGCTGTGGGAAGAGCACCGCGCGCTGCTGGAGCGCCACCAGGAGTTCCGCGACTTCGAGTTCGAGCGCCGCGACCAGCAGGGCTGCTCGTACTGGGTGTCCATCAGCGGCACGCCCGTGTTTGATGAAGACGGTGTGTTTTGTGGCTATCGGGGCGTGGGCAAGGACATCTCCGCCCGCAAACGCGACGAGAACGAGTTGCGCATCGCCGCCATTGCGTTCGAGTCGCAGGAGGGCATGATCGTCACAGACGCGGACACCCTCATCCTGCGCACCAACCGCGCGTTCAGCCGCATCACCGGCTACAACGCCGACGAGGTGGTTGGCCGCCGCACCAGCCTGCTGGCCTCGGGCCACCATGACAAGGCATTTTTTGATGCCATGTGGGCCAGCCTGGCCAGCACCGGCGAGTGGAAGGGCGAGCTGTGGAACCGCTGCAAGAGCGGCGAGGTGAACCTGCACTTCATGGCCATCACCGCCGTGACGGACCAGCACGGGGTGCTGACGCACTATGTCGCCACCCTCAATGACATCACCCAGCGCGCGGCTGCGGCGCGGGAGATCGAGCACCTGGCGTTCTACGACCCGCTCACCCACCTGCCCAACCGCCGCCTGATGATGGACCGCCTGCAGCAGGCGTTTGCCACCAGTGCGCGCGCGGGCCTGCAAGGGGCGCTGCTGTGCCTGGACCTGGACCACTTCAAGACCCTGAACGACACCCTGGGCCACGACATGGGCGATGTGCTGCTGCAGCAGGTGGCCCAGCGGTTGACGGCCTGTGTGCGTGAAGGTGACACCGTCGCGCGGCTGGGTGGTGACGAGTTTCTGGTGCTGCTGGAAGACCTGGGCGCCCTCGCCACCGACGCTGCCGAGCAGGCGCAGATGGTGGGCGAAAAGATTCTGGCCGCGCTCAACCAGCCCTACCAGCTCGCATCACACCATGTGCACAGCACCACCAGTGTGGGCGCTGTGCTGTTCAGCGGCCAGGCGCAGACGGTGGAAGATGTGGTCAAACACGCCGACCTGGCCATGTATGCCGCCAAGACCGCCGGGCGCAATGGCATCCGCTTTTTTGATCCGCGCATGCAGGCCGCCGTCACTGCCCGCGCGGCGCTGGAGAATGACCTGCGCACGGCCCTGGAACAGGGCCAGTTCACACTGCACTACCAGGTACAGGTGGGCTGCGGCAAGCATGTGGTGGGGGCCGAGGTACTGATCCGCTGGAACCACCCGGCGCGCGGCATGGTGCCGCCGTTCGAGTTCATCCCCCTGGCCGAAGAGACCGGGCTGATCCTGCCCATCGGCCTGTGGGTGCTGCAGACCGCCTGCAGCCAGCTGCGCCGCTGGCAGGACCACCCTGCCACGGCCGACCTGCAACTGGCGGTGAACGTGAGCGCGCGCCAGTTCCGCCAGGCCGACTTCATGGAGCAGGTGGTGGCCGTGCTGCGGCAGACCGGCGCGCGGCCCGACCGCCTGAAGCTGGAGCTGACGGAGAGCCTGGCGCTGGACAACGTGGACGACACCATTGCCAAGATGAACGCGCTGCGCGCGCTGGGCCTGCGCTTTTCGATGGACGACTTTGGCACCGGCCAGTCGTCGCTGTCGTACCTGACGCGGCTGCCGCTGGACCAGCTCAAAATCGACCAGAGCTTTGTGCGCAACATCGGCATCCAGCACACCGACGCGCTCATAGTGCAGACCATCATCGGCATGGCGCAGAGCCTGGGCATCGACGTGATTGCCGAGGGGGTGGAGACCGAGGCGCAGCGCGCGTTTCTGGAGCGCCACGGCTGCACGCTGTGGCAGGGCTACCTGTTCAGCCGCCCCGTGCCCATCGAGGCGCTGGAGCAGCGGCTGCACAGCGGGCTGGGCTGGCAGGTGTCGTCGTAGTACTACACCACCCTAAACCGCCATGTAGCGGCCCGGCCGGTGGTTCATGGCCAGCACCAGGTTGAGCGCCACGGCACCCGCAATGGACCAGGCCACGCGCAGGGGCTCCACCGTCCACAGCGCCAGCAGCACGATGACGCAGTCCACAGCCATCTGCACCTTGCCCGCGCGCCAGCCGTAGCGGTCCTGCAGGTACAGCGCGGCAATGCCCACGCCGCCCAGGCTGCAGCGGTGGCGGAACAGCACGAGGAAGCCCGTTCCCGTGATCAGCCCGCCCGCAATGGCCGCATACAGCGGCTGCAGCTGCGCAAACTGCAATAGTTGCGACTGCAGCTCGGTCAGCAGCGACAACAGCAGCACCGCGATGAAAGTTTTGACCGTGAACGCCCGGCCCAGCTTGCGCAGCGCCAGCCAGTAAAACGGCAGGTTGAGCACAAAGAAGATCTTGCCAAAGCCGATGCCCGTGGCGTAGTGCAGCAA
>NZ_QAIM01000050.1:0-2767 GCF_003061035.1 Acidovorax sp. HMWF018 | reverse complement strand
GCGCACACGCTGGTGGACATGATCGAGCGCTCGGGCTGCGACATGGTCATCATCGGTGCCAAGGGGCAGGGCGCCATCACCAGCGCGCTGCTCGGGTCGGTGTCGCAGGAGGTGGCCCATGCCAGTCCGGTGCCGGTGACCATCGTCAAGCATGCCGAGGTGCTGGAGGGGGTGGACAGCGACGCGGTCGAGGACGCCGAAGCCTGACCCCTTTGGCGCCCGCCCTGATAGAAAAAAACAGGACAAAGGAAAAGGGCCGCTGTGCGCGGCCCTGATCGGAATGTGTGGGAGAGGTTGCCCGGATCAGGCCGCCTTGCGAAACGGTTCCGAGGGCCGCTGCAGCTTGCCATGGGGCAGGGTGGCCAGGCGCGAGAACATGCGGCGCACATAGCCGCGCACCCACAGGCATTTGTTGAGCTCGTCCACGGGCAGCGGGCCTGACACCACCACGATGTCGTTGGCCACGTCCTGTGCACCGGCAGCGCGCAGGCGGCGGCGCGTGTTGTTGGCCCAGGACTGGATGCGCGTGGGGCTGCCGTGCTGGTGCACCTCGCCCGTGTGCACATCGAACGCAATGGCCACCGTGTCGGTCTTGAGCTTGAAGCGGCGTTCACCCGTGACGGCGCTGGGCGCCTCGCGCATGTCATACAGGTAATAGCTGCCTGCCTTGAGCTGGTATTGCATGTCCATGGGTGTGTTCCTCTTTGTCGGCATTGTCGAGGGGCACGCGGCAGGCAATGGCAGGTAAAACGGTGGGAAAGGGGCTCTTATTGAGCGCCTCTCACAGGGGGCCACGCCGGTTTCTGTGCGCGTGCCATTGTGGCCGCGCGTCGGCGTCATCCGGAGAAACTTGAGGACGATGTCGTAACGAGTTGTGAGGACCTTCGCCCCGCCTTGGGCTACTGCTGGCTGGTGCTTCGTCCAAGGCGTATGCAACTGGCGCGGCCCCAGGCGCGGGCAGCCAAGCCAGGGCCGCCCCGCAGCGAGGGCTGCGTCCCCTTGCCCACATCGCGTAGCGATGTGAGAGCGGGGGGAAGGCGCGCAGCGCCTCAGGGGGGTGTCTCTGCTAGAAATCCACCAGACTCAACCCCACACTGAACACAGTGCGCTTGCGGTTGTAGTCGATCATGCTGTCGCCGTAGCCGCTGAACAGCGACGTGTGCAGGCGCAGGTTGCTCTTGCTGCCGAACAGGCCGGTGCCCAGGGCCTGCAGCCATTCCACACGCACCGAGCCCCGGTCACTGCTGGCCAGCGTGTGGCGCACCGTGGCGCCCAGGGTGTTGTCCTTGTTCACGTTCCACAGCAGCGACAACTCGCCCCGGCCGATGTAGTCGCTGATGCCCGGGTTGTCGTCGCTTCCCGCGCTTTCGGGGATGCGCTTCCAGATGCGGGCGTTCACGCTGAAGCGGTTGTCCAGTTCGATGCCGGTCATCAGGTAGGCGCGGTTCCAGCTGCGCGACAGCGGCTTGCTCTGGCCGTTGGACTGGTGCACCAGGCCGATGCCGCTGTAGCGCCACTTCCAGCCAAACGGCAGTTGTGCCGTGGTGGGGTACACGTACATCAGCTCGGGCTCGTGGTCGGTGGCGCGGAAGGGGCGCGAGATCTCGGGGGTGAACAGTTGCCAGTACGACTGCTGCGTGTAGCCAAACCACAGCGAGTCCTTGAGCGTGGGGTGGCCCTGGGTCAGCAGGCCCTGCGCAATCTTGGTACGCACGGACAGCTGGATGCGGTTTTCGGTGCGGCGGTACGGGGTCGAGTCGGTGGCCGAGTTGCCGTCGGCATCCGACGCGGGCTGGCGGTTCACGCTGCTCGACGCCACCACCGACACCGTGATCGGGCGGTAGCCGCGGAAGCTGAACGTGCCGCAGTCGGTGCCCGTTTCCAGCTCCCAGAAGCGCGAGAGATCGCTGTACTGCGGGTCGCGGCAGCCTTCGGTGCGCGCCACGTCGATGATGCGGGTGGCAGGCAGCGTGGCGTCCACCGGCGGGGGCACGGCCGACGAAGAGCTTGCGCCGCTGGCACTGGCCGACGCCGAAGCAGCAGGGGCTTGCCAGGACTGCGCTCCTGCAGGAGCGGCCTGGGCCTGTTCGGCCGCCCAGGCGTCAAAGCAGGCCAGGCGCGCCTGGTTGTCGCTGGACAGGGCGGTGCAGCGGCGCAGGGCCGCGTCGGTCCCGGCGGATGCGGCAGGTGCTGATTGCGCAAAGGCCGCGCCGGCCGGGGCCAGGGCTGCGAGCAGCAAGGCCAGCGGGCGGTGCAGACGGGACGCGGGGATGCCCCGCGCAACGGCGCTCATTGCCAGGCCGCCTGTTTGCGCAGCACAAACGGTGCTGACGGCGTGGTGGGGGTGGGGTGGGCGTTGTTCCATGTTCCGCGTATTTCCTTGCCGCAACTTCCATCGACCACCTGGCCTGTCCAGGTGGCGCTGATGTTGGTGCCGTTGATCGATTCTTCCAGGGTCAGGTCGCCGCCGTCGACGTCACCACTGACCTGGGCCGTGGTGCCGCTGCGCGCCACGGTGCCACGCACGCTCTGTGCCAGCTCGGGGTGCGGGCCCAGTTGCAGCGTGGCCGTGGTGGGCTTGTCTCCCGGCGCAGGGGCCTGCAGCTCGGCGCGCCACTGGCCCTGCAGGTGTTGGTGGTCCATCTCTGCCGCCGCTGGGCATGCCGCCGTGGATTGTGGTGCTTTTTGGCTGATGGCGCCTGTAGGACAAGCGCTGATAGCTATCAAAAGCGCAGCAATGCCCCAGGCGCTGCGGCCACGGGGCAGG
>NZ_QAIM01000487.1:4514-23607 GCF_003061035.1 Acidovorax sp. HMWF018 | reverse complement strand
GCGCCAGATCCGCGCCTTCGTGCGCTGTGCAGTGAAGGCGCGCGAGGCGGGCTACGACGGCGTGGAGGTGATGGGCTCGGAGGGCTATTTCATCAACCAGTTTCTGTCGCAAGCCACCAACCTGCGGCGCGATGCCTGGGGCGGCGACTACAGCCACCGCATGCGGCTGCCCGTGGAGATTCTGGCCCGCATGCGCGAGGCCGTGGGGCCGGACTTCATCATCATCTACCGCCTGTCCATGATCGACCTGGTGCCCGGCGGTAGCGCGTGGGACGAGATCGTCACCCTGGGCAAGGCCGTGGCCACGGGCGGGGCGAACATCGTCAACACCGGCATTGGCTGGCACGAGGCGCGGGTGCCCACCATTGCCACCAGCGTGCCGCGCGCAGCGTTTGCCTGGGTCACGCAAAAGATGAAGGCCGAGTTTGCAGCGGCGGGCATCACCACGCCGCTGGTCACGTCCAACCGCATCAACACGCCCGAGGTGGCCGAGCAGGTGCTGGCCGATGGCTGCGCCGACATGGTGTCCATGGCGCGGCCCCTGCTGGCCGATGCGGCGTTTGTGAAGAAGGCTGCGCAAGGCCGGGCCGACCGCATCAACACCTGCATTGCCTGCAACCAGGCCTGCCTGGACCATGTGTTCCAGAACAAGACCAGCAGCTGCCTCGTCAACCCGCGTGCTTGCCATGAGACGGAGCTCGTGTACCGCCCCGTGTCGTCGCGCAAGCGCATCGCGGTGGTGGGCGCGGGGCCTGCAGGCCTCACCGCTGCCACGGTGGCTGCCGAGCGTGGCCACGAGGTCCACCTGTTCGACGCGGCGCCCGCCATCGGCGGCCAGCTCAACATGGCCAAGGTGATTCCGGGCAAGGAAGAGTTCCACGAAATGCTGCGTTACCTGGCCACGCGGGTGGAAGACACTGGCGTGTTGCTGCATCTGAACCGCAAGGTCGCAGCCGCCGACCTGGCGGGCTTTGACGAGGTCATCGTCGCGACCGGCGTGGAGCCACGCGATCCGAAGATCCCCGGCCAGGACCACCCCAAGGTGCTGAGCTACATCGATGTGCTGCGCCACGGCAAGCCGGTGGGCGAGCGCGTGGCCATCATCGGCGCGGGCGGCATCGGCTTTGATGTGGCTGAGTTCCTCACGCATGGTGAGCACCCCTCCACCACGCTCGATTTGCCCGCCTGGAAGGCCGAATGGGGCATCACCGACCCGGCCGAGGCGCGCGGTGGCCTGGCCGCCAGCGGCCCGCGCGTGACGCCCCCTGCACGGCAGGTGACGCTGCTGCAGCGCAAGAAGGGCAAGCTGGGCGGCGGCCTGGGCAAGACCACGGGCTGGATCCACCGCACCGTGCTCAAGATGAAAGCGGTGGAGATGGTGGGTGGCGTGAACTACGAGCGCATTGCCGACGAAGGGCTGCTGGTCTCGTACGGCGAGAAGCGCGAAGACCCGACCTGGATCCCTTGCGACACCGTGGTCCTGTGCGCGGGCCAGGTGCCGTTGCGCAGCCTGGCGCAGGACCTGGAGGCCCAGGGCCGCAAGCCCCACCTCATCGGTGGTGCGCTGGAGGCCGGCGAGCTGGACGCCAAGCGCGCCATCGACCAGGCTGCGCGGCTGGCAGCCCGGCTGTAGGTCGGTGCGTACATCGCCTGCAGGGGCTCACAGGGTTTCACAGGGCCTGTCAGGCGTGTTGTTGAGGTCATTTTGGCCGGTGGCGCTAATGGAATATGCCTGAGCAGCTATATTTTTGATAGTGAAAACAGGATGGCGACTGCCGTGATGGGTCACGGCGGTTGTGCCCTCCTTATCCCTCAGGCGGACAGATTCAAGGCGTTGAACACCCGCAGCGCTGCCCACGCGTCGTTGGCCGCGTAGACCAGCTGGGCCTCGCTCAGCCGGGCGTTGGCCCAGTTGGAGGTGGCGGCTTTTTTGGACTTGATAAAGCGCCGGTTGAACAGCACCGCCACGGCCCCTTTCACGCCCATGTCCTTGCGGTAGCCGCGTTGGCGGAACACGGTGTTCAGCTCCAGCACATCGGCCGGTTGCACGCCCAGCTTGTGCTGGATGCGCTTGGTGTCGTCACCCAGCCCAAAGCCCGCCTTGGTCACACCCTGCAGGGCCAGCAGCTCGGCCACGCGCGCTCGGCAGCCGGGGTCGTGCAGCTGGAACACCCAGGCCCGCTCCAGCGTAGCCAGTTGCACGATGTGCGGCCCGTCCGACGGCTCATCGCGCACAAAGGTGGGTTTGGATTCGGTGTCAAAACCCCAGGCACTGGCGCTGGCCAGCGCCTGGCAAGCCTGGTCGGCCTGTGCAGGCGTGGCGACCAGCGCAATGCGGTCCAGGCCCAGGCGTTCAAAGGGTTCCAGCAGCGCGATCTGGTCTTTGTCTGGCGTGGGTCGCTGGGTGGTGCGCGCAGAGGGGTGGCGGGGCGCGGAGGGCGGCTGGCGCCGCGAAGGAGGAGAGGCCGTCATGCGGTCCATTGTGCCGTGTGGGTGTCCCTTCAGCGTTTGCCGGTTTTGCGCAATCGGGGGGCTTTCTCCATCTGGCCCAGGGCTTGCTCACAAGCCGCCACCGACTGGGCCTGCCGCCCCGCCAGCCAGCCTGCGCCAAACCAGGCCTTCAGGTCGCCGGACTCTGCAAGCTCGCGGTACAGCGCTGCCGCCACACGCTCGTCATTGAGGCGGCCCAATGCCGACAGCGCTGGCTGCAGGCTGTCCAGAAACCGGGCGCTGTGTGCATCCAGCGCGGGCGCCACGAACTCTGTGAGGTAGCGCAGGCGTTTGAGGCGTTTGCGCAGCCGGTGCTGTGCCTGGGGCGTGCGCGTGGCAAAACCCCGTGCGCCTTTTTGCACCTGGGCGTGCAGTGCGCGCAGGCGCTGCTGCAGCAGGTGGCGCGTGGCACGGGCGTCCAGGCCTGCTGCGGCGTCGCCCGTGGCGTCCAGCCCTGGGGTGGTAAAGGCCATCAGATACACCAGCGCTTCCTGAAAGGCCGCATCGCGCACGGTCTGTTGTGCGGCCTGGGCCACCAGCCCGGCGGTGTCGTTCGGGTGGGTGGACAGGGGCGGCGCTCCGGCATCGCGCAGTTCGGCACCGATGCGTTGCATCACCTGGCTGCGGTCCCGCAGGTGGCCGAGCTGCTGGAACACATGGACCAGGGGCGGCTCCCAGGCGGGGTCAAAGTTGCCTGGGGCCAGCGGCGCCAGCTCGCGCAGGGCGGTGCGCAGGCGGCGGATGCCGATGCGCAGCTGGTGCAGCTGCTCCTCGTCGCTGGACCCTTCAGCCAGGTCGCTGGCAGGGCCCAGGACTTGCTGCAGGCACTGCGCCACCACAGCGCGCTGCAGGGCCAGCCCGGCAGGCAGTTGCTGGTACTGGGGGGAAGGGGGCCGAGCCTTGCGGGGCGAACTGCGATCGGGTGCGGCCAGCAGGCGCTCGCCCCTTTCGGCTTTGGACGCGGTGCTCAGATACAGCCCGTGCCGCGTGGCCCACTGCGCGGCGAGCGCTGCAAGACCCGCCACCGGCCCGGCCTTGAGTTCCAGCTCCAGCTCGCAAATGGGGGCCTCTGCCTGCTGGGGCGTGCCCCGGTGGGCCACCACCCGGCCGGTGTCCAGCGCCAGCTCGACCACCGTTCCCTGGTGGGTGATGTCGCGTGTCAGCCGGTCCATCTCGGTGCCATAGGTTTCGACGAGGGGGCCACCAGCGGCTTGAAGGGCCTGCTGCAGCCGGGCGCCTGCCACGGTGCCACTGTGCAACTGGGGCAGGGGCTCGGGCGCGATGCCTTCTATGGCGGGGCCGCGTGCGACGTTGTGCTCCTGCCGGTCCAGCGGGCCATCGCCCAGCGCCTTGACGGTTTGCACCCACTGGTCGCCCTCGCGCCGCAGGCGAAACGCTATGCCGCGTGACGCCAGTGCGCCGTCGGGCGTGTCGAAGTAGCGGGCCTCCATGCGGATGGCGACACACCGGCCCCGGCGCAATGCCGCTTGCACAGCGGCCAGGCGCTCGGGCGGGATGCAGAACTTGAATTCGATTTCCATGATGGCGGCATTATCCTGTGGTATTCCCTTCGCAAGGTGATGCCGGATCAAGATGGTGCTCTGGTTATCTTTGAATAATCAATGATTCACGCGAAAGCGGATTTATTGCGATGAGCGATTGAAAGACGATATCAAGCTCATGCCCAACGGTTTTCCCTGATTATCTCGGATGGAGGTAATAATTTTGAATGCCGAAGCCTGAACCCGGTCGGGTAGGCGCACAAAATTATTCTCTTGCACCAAGGTGTCGCCATTGAGGAACGACCACAGAATGAACCGCAAGGCCTGGGCCGTCTGGTCGGGGTTCTGCGTGACCTTGGGGAACACCACAAACGTGCCCATGGTGATGGGCCACACCGATTTGCCGGGCCGCTGCGTCAAAGTGCTGTTGAAAACCCCGGTGGCCGACCAATCGCTGTTGGCCAGTGCTGCCTTGAAAGCGTCGATGGAGGGTTTGACATAACTGCCGTCGGCATTTTTCATCTGCACGGTGGTCAGGCCGTATTCGGCCACATAGCCGTGGTCCACATACCCGATGGCGCCCACCGTGTCGCGCACGCCCTTGGCCACTCCGTCGCTGCCTTTGAAGGCCAGCACCCCTGCAGGCCAGGCAATGCTGGTTTTGGCGCCGTAGGTTTTTTTCCATTGCGGGCTTACCTTGCCCAGGTAGTCCGCAAAGTTGTAGGTGGTGCCCGAGCCATCGGCGCGCACCACCACCTTGATCGGCAGGTCGGGCAAGGGCAAATCGGGGTTCAGCGCCGTGATGTCGGCCGCATTCCAGCGGGTGATTTCGCCCATGAAGATGCGGCTGAGCACCTCGCCCGTCAGGCGCAGCTGGGCGTTGGGCACCTTGGGCAGGTTGACGATGGGGCTGATGCCGGTGATGGCCACGGGCAGCGCGAGCAGTCCGTGCTCCAGCAGGTCCTTCTCGGCAGGGTACACGTCGGTCGCACCAAAGCCGACGGCCTGTTGCTGGATCTTTTTCATGCCCGCGCTGGACCCTACCGGGTCGTAGTCCACCGCACTGCCGGTGGCCTTGGCATAGGCCTTGGCCCAGCTGCGGTAGATGGGCGCTGCCGCCGAAGAGCCAGCGCCCGTCACGGTCTGCGCGCTGGCCAGCCCCGCCTGCACAAGGGCCATGGTTGCCAGCAAAAGAAAGTAAATATATTTCATGTGTTTTATGTAATGGTTTTTATGAATAACGATATGCCGCGCACTATTTCCGGTGCAATGAAAGTCGGCGCACTCTCATTGAGCTGGTATGCCGCTTGCGGTGCCGATCCTAGCAAAATGACAGCGATTTGAATCATTGGCCTGAATGGTCAAGGTTTCTCTCTCCGTCATTAATTTGTCATTTGAAACAATTAGTATCTTTCGCATTCCGCCGGGAATTCGCTGTATGCAACGGGTGGGCATTCTCCAGCGGGCCACACGCGTTCGTTCCCACAAGGCGGCGACGCCTCGGCGACCTTCACGAAAGATTCAGATGCTTCAAAAAATGAAAATTGGTACCCGGCTGGCGCTGGCGTTTGCCGTGCTGTTGTTGCTGATCTCGGCCCTGGCGGCGGGTGGCATCAGCGGGGCCAAGCGGTTGACCGAGCGCAGCGCAGCCCTGTACGGCGACCGCACCGTGCCTATGGGCGTGCTGGCCGAGATCAGCCACCTGACGCAGCGCAACCGTGTGCTGGTGATGGACATGCTGATGGACCCCGGCACCAGCAACCTGGAGGCCAGCCACGCGGCCCTGACCGCCAATGTCGAGCGCATCCAGGTCCTGTGGAAGGAGTACGCCGCCAAGCCCCTGGGGGCCGAGGAGCAGGCCCTGGCGCAGGCCTTTGCCGATGCCAACGCCACCTATCTGGACAAGGGCCTGATCCCGGCGTCGGCCGCGCTGGTGGCCGGCAAGTACGACGACGGCTCTGAGCTGTACATCACCCAGATCCGCCCCAATGCGCTCAAGGTGCAGGACGCCATCGAGCGCCTGGTGGCGCTGCAGATCAACGTGGCTGCGGCAGAGTTTGCAGGGGCGCGCGCCATGAGCGACACCATCCACTGGTGGATGCTGGCCGCCACAGCCCTCGCATTGCTGGCAGGTGCTGCGATGGCCTGGGTCATCACCCGTTCCATCTCGCGGCCGCTGCGTCAGGCCGTGGTGCTGGCACGCACCGTGGCGGGGGGCGACCTGACGGCGCAGATCGACGTGCGTGGCAACGACGAGACCGCCGAGCTGCTGGGGGCCCTGCGTGAGATGAACCACCAGCTGGTGCGCGTGATCACCGAGGTGCGCGCCAGCACCGAGACGGTCGCCCACGAGGCCGTGGTGATGGCGGGCGGCACCGAAGACCTGGCACGCCGCACCGAGGTGCAGGCATCCAACCTGCAGGAGACGGCCGCGTCGATGGAGCAGCTGACCATCACGGTGCAGCACAACACCGACAACGCCCAGCGTGCCACCGCCCTGGCGCAAGAGGCGAGCAGCGTGGCCAACGAAGGCGGCAGCGTGATGCGCGACGTGATCGCCACCATGCAGGAGATCAAGACCCAGTCGCAAAAGATCACGGACATCATCAAGGTGATCGACGACATCGCCTTCCAGACCAACCTGCTGGCGCTGAATGCGGCGGTGGAGGCCGCGCGTGCGGGTGAACAGGGCCGGGGCTTTGCGGTGGTGGCTGGCGAGGTGCGGGGCCTGTCGCAGCGCAGCAGCATGGCGGCCCGGGAGATTCGCGGCCTGATCTCGGCCAGCGTGCAGGGTGTGGAGCGCGGGTCCACCCTGGTGGGGCAGGCGGGCGAGCGTGTGGCCAACACCGTGCACCATGTGAACCAGGTGGTGTCGCTCATCACCGCCATCAAGGATGCCGGGCAGGAGCAGGCCCGGGGCATTGCCCAGATCGGAGAGGCCGTGCGCCAGCTGGACGCGGCCACGCAGCAGAACGCTGCGCTGGTGGATGACAGTTCGTCTGCCTCGACCGGCATGAAGAATCAGGTAAGGCGCCTGCTGGAGGTGATTCACCAGTTCCGCCTGTCGCCAGATATGCCCCTGCCTGCTGCAGGCGCACCCTTGCTGGAAACGGCAGGGTTGCCCCCTGCTGTGGCTCTGGAGGGCGGGGCTGGCAGTCGCGCGCAACTGGCCATCTCGGCCCGCTAGCCCGGCGGCGGCGTGGTCTCTGCGTCGCGTGGCCTATGCCGCCAATGACCGAGACATTGCCACCCACCACGCCAAGACCTGCGCCATGAACCGCACCGACGTATTGATCGCGATTGCCGAAGTGGCGCGCAGTGGTGGCGCTGCCGCCCCCGAAGACGCCATCTCGCAGCTGGCGATGCTCATTGATGATCTGGAGCTGTCCTGCAGCGGCTCGGAGCAGGTGATGGAGATGCTGCTGCGCATCGCCGCCTGCCTGTGGAACCTGCAGCAGGAACGCATGCGCCTTTGAACAGGTGCCTTGGCATGCTGCATGGCCCTGATCTCTCACCGATCAGGGCGACTGAATGATCACTCGTCCAGCGTCTCGAGCGAAGCCACCTGGTTGCGCCCCCGGTGCTTGGCCAGGTACAGCGCCTGGTCGGCACGGTCGAGCATGTCGCGCAGGCTGCGATCGCTCTGGCGGAAGGCGCCCACACCCAGGCTGGTGGTGATGCGGTAGCTGTGGCCTGCATCGTCCGTCAGCTCCAAGGCGCGAATGCTGTGCAGCATGCGCGTGGCCACCTCCAGGCCCTCGGCCAGTGTGGTCAGGGGCAACAGCACGCCAAACTCTTCGCCGCCCAGCCGGCCCACGGCATCGCTGGCGCGCAACTGGCCCTTGATGGCCTGCGCAAATGCCATCAGCGCCCGGTCGCCTTCCAGGTGGCCAAAACGGTCGTTGATGGCCTTGAAGTGGTCCAGGTCCAGCATCAGCAAGGTCAGCGGCTCGCCGTTGCTGCGTGAATGGGCATAGGCCGACTCGGCGCATTCCAGAAACGCGCGGCGGTTGGCAATGCCCGTCAGCATGTCGGTGGTGGCCAGGCGCTGCAGCTCGCGCTCCAGGTTCTTGCGCTGCGTGACGTCGCGGTAGATGCCTTCGACCCCCGCAAAATTGCCTGCATGGTCGTACAGCGCATGGCTGCTGATGGAGATGTCGATCACCGTGCCATCGCGCCGCACCATCTGGCCCGGAAAGTCCGACACCTCGCCGTGTTCCATGATCGCGGCCTTGAACGCGTCGCGGTCTTTGCTCTGGGGGTAGTACGACTCAGCCGTGCGGCCTTCGATTTCGTGGGGCTCGTAGCCCAGCACCCGGCGCACGCCCGGGCCCACATGCTGCACGATGCCCTGCGCATCGGTGCGGTAGTAGACGTCCTGCATGTTCTCGAACAGGCGCCGGAAGTTCTGCTCGCTCTCGCGCAGCTGGGCCTCGATCTCGCTCTGGTGTGTCATGTCCATGCCGCACATGAGCACCGCGGGGGCACCGTCCCATTCAATGGCCACACTGCTGATCAGCACCATGCGCAAGTTGCCGCGCTCGGTGCGGATACGGAACTCGGAGGACTTGTTGGGCCGCCCGGCCTGCTCGGGCACGGCCACCTGCTGGATGCGGTTGGTGGAGCGCACCTGGTCCAGAGGGTGCACAAAGTCGCCAGACAGCCGCCCGATCAGGCTGTCGATACTGGGCGCCTCCAGCAACTCCATGCTGGCGGCGTTGGCAAAGCGGATGGCGCCCTCTTGCGTGACAAGCACAGCCGCTGGCAACAGATGCAGCAGGCGCAGGTCGTGGTTCATGGGCTGGTGGTAACCAAAAGTAATGCACCATTGTGGCACCTGGATGCGCAGGTGTGAAACGGCACCTGTCGCAGGCGGTACTATCGCCCATGAGAAAAACTTTCCAACTCCACGTTGAAGGCAAGAACCGCGATCGCGTTCTGGATGCCGTCAAGCACGAAATCCGCAAGTACATCAAGCGCGAACGGCGCCGCGACCTGCCCGAAGGCGCCGATTTCTGGGACTTTGACTGCCAGTTTGGCCGCACCAAGGAAGACGCCGCCGTGGCGCACCTGGCCGCCGTGACCGGGCTGATCAACGGCGTGGCCGCCGAGGGCGGCGCCCAGTTCTATGTGGAAATTCTGGCCAAGCCCGGCAAGCGCACACCCCGTCCGGCTGGTGAGGCTTCACACAGCGGGCCAGATGGCTTGGACATGGACGACGAAGAAGGCGCGTAAGCCCTGGCGCTGGGTGGATGCCACCCCGCTCACCCTCAGTCAAGCACTGCAGGCCCCTTTCAGGGGCCTTTTTTGTGCGCAGCGGGGGCATCGGCTGCCTGCGCCGCTGCTGCGCGCAGCTTGTCCTTTTTGCTGGGGCGTTTGCCCTTGATGCCGCCGGTGCCCCCGGGGTCGGTGGATGGTGCGGGCGCGGGAGCCTCGGTGGGTTCAAAGCCCGCAATCTGCTCGCGTGGGATGGTGAGGTGCTGGCGTTTTTCGATCAGCCGGAAATGCGCCTCGGCATCGGCGGTCACAAAGCTCACGGCCATGCCGCTCTCGCCCGCCCGGCCGGTGCGGCCGATGCGGTGCACATAGTCCACGGCCGATCGGGGCAGGTCGTAGTTCACCACGGCAGGCAACTGCGCAATGTCGATGCCGCGTGCTGCGAGGTCGGTGGTCACGACCACCTGCCAGCGCTCGTCCTTGAACTCCTGCAGCACCTGGTTGCGCGCGCCCTGGCTCAGGCCGCCGTGGAAGGGCGATGCAAAGATGCCCGCCTTGTACAGCTTCTCGGCCACATGCTCGGCCGCGTATTGCGTGGCCACAAACACCAGCACGCGCGACCAGTTGTGCTCCTTGACCAGGTGGCGCAGCAACTGGGTGCGGCGGCTGGCGTCCACCGCAATGGCGCGTTGTTCGATGGCAGGCTCGTTACCCGGTGTGTGGGGCACCTCCACGCGCACCGGCTGCTTCAGCAGGCCATCGGCCAGCGCCTGCACTGCGGCTGGGAATGTGGCCGAGAAAAACAGGTTCTGCCGCCGGGCTGGCAACAGCGCCAGCACGCGCTGCAGTTCCTCGGCAAAGCCCAGGTCCAGCAGCCGGTCTGCTTCGTCCAGCACCAGGTGCGCCACGGCCGACAGGCGCAACGCGTTGTGGTCCACCAGGTCCAGCAGGCGGCCCGGCGTGGCCACCACAATGTCGGCGCCGCCGCGCAGGGCCAACATCTGCGGATTGATCGACACTCCGCCGAACACGATGGCGATCTTGAGCGGTTGCTGCAGGTGCTGCGCCAGGCTGCGCAGCACTTCTCCCACCTGCGCTGCCAGTTCACGGGTGGGCACCAGCACCAGGGCGCGCACCCGGCGCGGGCCGCCAGTGGCGCTGAGCTGCAGCTGCTGCAGCAAGGGCAGGGCAAATGCCGCCGTCTTGCCCGAGCCCGTCTGTGCGGCACCCAGCAGATCTACCCCCTGCAGGATGGCCGGAATGGCGCCTGCCTGAATGGGCGTGGGCGCCACAAAGCCCGCCTGGGCGGCGGCATGGACGAGGGCGGGGGACAGACCGAGGGAGGCAAAAGGCATGGAAAGGCGCTGGGAATGCGTTGAAGAAGGCACGCAAGGCAGCGCGGACAAAGCAGTAATGGCCCGCATTGTCGCCGCGTTTGCCCGATGCCCTCTTGCCCGGTGCCTTCTCACAGGCCAGCAATGCGCGCCTTGCACCTGCAAGATTGCAGGGAATGCGAGTGCTCGGCCCCTGCGTTGGGCAACCGATAATCGGGCCGCCCCGTTTTTCGTTGACAGTTTTCCCGGACCCGAACCCCATGGCTTTGCCCCTAGATACCTCCGCCATCACCCACGGCATCCAGCTGGCGGTGGCGCCCGTGTTTTTGCTCACTGCGGTGTCCGGCATGATCGGCGCGGTGGCCGGCCGCCTGGCCCGGATCATCGACCGGGCGCGTGTGGTGGAAGACCGCGCGCGCGTCAATGCCGAACCCGAGTTTCTGGCCCGTGCCTACAAGGAGCTGGCGGACTTGCGTTTGCGTGGACGGCTGGCCAACGGTTGTATTGCGCTGCTGACGTTTTGTGCCTTCCTCATTGGCACGACCATCATCCTGCTGTTCCTGGGCGAAACCACCGACTTTCAGTCCAGTCGCCTTGCGGTGGGCGGGTTTCTGGCGGGCGTTGCGTGCTTTTTGCTGGCGCTGGTGTGTTTTCTGACCGAGACGCTGCTGGCCACGCGCCTGCTCGACTTTCACATGCTGCAGCAAGAGGTGGAAGGGAAGAAGCCATGAAGTCCCTGGCAGACCTGGGCGGCCTGGTGTATTCCACCGAGTCGGGCCGCATGTGCCCCACGTGCCGCCAGCCGGTGGCGCAGTGCACCTGCAAGCAGAACAAGCCCCTGCCCACGGGTGATGGCATCGTGCGCGTCTCGCGCGAGACCAAAGGGCGCGGCGGCAAGGCGGTCACCCTGGTCAAAGGCGTGCTGGTGGACGAGACTGCGCTGGAGCAAGTAGGCAAGCAGCTCAAGGCCGCCTGTGGCAGCGGCGGCACGGTGAAGGACGGCGTGATCGAGGTGCAGGGCGACCACGTGGAACGCGTGATGGCCGCGCTGCAGAAGCTGGGCCACAAGGTCAAGCGCGCGGGCGGCTGAGCGGGGCAGGGCAATGGACGCAGAGAAACTGCAGCGCCTGGTCACCACCGAGATGCCGTACGGCAAGCACAAAGGCACGCTGCTGGCGGACCTGCCGGGCAACTACCTCAACTGGTTTGCGCGCGAGGGGTTTCCCAAGGGCGAGTTGGGCCAGTTGCTGGCGCTGATGCACGAGATTGATCACAACGGGCTGTCGGACCTGCTTCGGCCCTTGCGCGGGCGCTGAGAGGCCTGCACCATTGCAAAAACTGGGGCGTTCCTTTGGTTGCTGGCGACCATAATGCACGTCGTCATACCAACAACCACACCGAGGGAATGCACATGAAGGGCAATATCGCTGCGATCGTTCTGGTCGTGCTGGGCGTGTTTTTTCTGCTGACCAACCTGGGACTGATCAGCATCAGCCTTCGCGAGCTGCTGCGGGTGTGGTGGCCTGTGGCGCTGATAGCAGTGGGTCTGGCGCTGTTCTTCACGCCGGGCAACAAGGGCAAATAAGCCAGAAGCGGGCGCTGGCGACCGCGTTGCCAGTCGGCAGTCTTCAACCTCGCTGGGTTTCTCCGCTGCCCTGGTGGCGGGCGCCGTGCTCATCGCGCCCATGGCCCTCGTCGCGGGGCTGCACAAAACCGGGGTCGTTCGCAAAGTAGCCCCGGAACAGGTTGCGTGCAATACCATGGGCCGCCACCTGCAGGTCGTGCGCCACCTCCGGCGCAAACAAGCGGCTGGTGTGCTGTTGCCACAGCGCCACCCAGGCCGCAAAGTGGGCGGGCGTGACGCCCTCCAGAGCCATGTGTTTGCCGAAGACATCGCCTTTGAAGCTGCGGGCGCCCAGCGCGACGGTGCTCCAGAAGTCCACCAGGCGCTGCAGGTGGGCGTCCCACTGGCCGTGCAGGGCCTTTTCAAACACCGGACCCAGCAGCGGGTCGCGCCGCACATCCCCGTAAAAGCCGTGCACCAATTGCGTGATGCTCTCCGCGCTGGGGGCGAGCTTGCCGGCGGTCTGTGTAGGGTGGGCTTCTTCGGTCATGGCGGCAGTGTGCTGGCTCACTGGCAGCCGCAGGCTGACGTGGCACAAGCTTGCGCGGGTGCAGCGCTGGCTTCGAACCGTGGAAACAGCACGTTGTTTTCCAGGTGGATGTGGTTGATGAGGTCGTCGCCCAGCTGGGCAATGCCCGCGTAGAGCGCGCGCCAGGTGTTGCATGCGCCTTGGGGAGGCGTGGCGTCATTCGTCAGCGCGTTGAGCTTGTCCAGCGCCTCGCCATGGTCCACGTGTTCGGCGCGCATCATGCCGATGGGCTGGCCCACAAACGGGTTGCCGCCGTTCTTGAGCATGGGGAACAGCACCTGCTCTTCCTTGAGCATGTGCGACAGCAGCTCTTCGTGCATGGCCTCCAGGTGGTCGGCCAGGCCGACCGGCACCTGCGGGTGGTCGCGGTGCACGGCCTCCACGCGGCGGGCCATGCGGATCAGCTCGGGCAGCTGCTGGCGGTGCACCTCGTGGTAGCGCGCCAGGATGTGGTCGATGAGCGCGCTGGGCGACGCTGCCTTGGGCACGGCGTCGCTGCGCTGCAGGGCCGCCAGCTCGGCCAGCACGGCGTCGGCGTCCAGCCCCTTGTCGGCAGCCGCCTTGGCTAGGCTCACCTGGCCACCGCAGCAGAAGTCCAGCTTGAGGCGCCGAAACACCGCCGTGGCGCCCGGCAACTGCACGGCGATCTGGCCGATCTGCTGCTCGGCGCTCAGCGGCAGTGGGGTGGTGGGGGCTGTGGCGTGCAGGGTGTCGATGCGGGCGTTCATGGTGGTCCTTTAAAGATTCATATCGTGTGAATATTTTACCGAATAAAATTCAGGATGTATGCATCTTTTTGATTGATCTGCGGCAAACCCATGCGACTGACCCAATGGACCGACTACACGCTGCGCGTGCTGATGTATTGCGCCGCCACCGAGGGGCGGGCGCAGCCCGTCACCATCACGGAGGTGGCCGAGGGCTATGGCATCTCGCGCAGCCACCTGATGAAGATCGTGCAGCAGCTGTCGGCGCAGGGCCTGCTCGAGACCACGCGCGGGCGGGGCGGTGGCATGCGGCTGATGGTGCCGGCGTCGTCCATCCACATTGGCGCGGTGGTGCGTGCCACCGAGACGGACTTCAACCTGGTGGAATGTTTTGACCCCGCCTCCAACCAGTGCCGCCTGAGCAGCCACTGCCGGCTCAAAGGGGTGCTGGGCCAGGCCATGCAGGCCTATCTGGAGGTGCTGGATGGCGTGACGCTGGCGGACCTGGTGGCGCCCACGTCACCCCAGGGTGTGGCGCTGCTGGCCACGGTGGCCGCCCCGCGCGCCGGCAGTGCCCGCCGCAGGGCCTCGTTGGTGCCCGGATTGCCCGATGCACCTGGGTTTGAATAAAAACGGCGTGATGCGCTAGTGCTACATGCCTGGATAGCTATCAAATTAATAGTATCCAGTGGCGCCCTGTACGTACTGAGGCGCCACGCCGCTCAGCGCAGCACTTCCAGCAAGCGGTCGAGCCCGCCCTGGTTGATGGCCACCTTGGCCTGTGCACGCACGGCGGGCTTGGCGTGGTAGGCCACCGACAGGCCGGCGGCACCCATCATCGGCAGGTCGTTGGCGCCGTCGCCCACGGCAATCGCCTGCTGCGGCGAAATGCCCATGAGCGAGGCCACTTCCAGCAGCGTGCGGCGCTTTTCTGCGCCGTCGCAGATGTCGCCCCAGGCCTGGTCCACCATGCGGCCCGTCAGCTGGCCGTCTTGCACTTCCAGCATGTTGGAGCGCGCAAAGTCGATGCCCAGGCCCGCCTTCACGCGGTCGGCAAAAAAGGTGAAGCCGCCCGAGACCAGCAGCGTGGTGAGGCCCGCAGCCTTGGCGGCGGTGATCAGCTCCTCGGCGCCGGGGTTGAAGCGCAGGCGCTCGGTGAACACCTGCTCCATGTGCTGCACCGTCACGCCCTTGAGCAGGGCCACACGCTGGCGCAGGCTTTCCTTGTAGTCGGTGATCACGCCCTGCATGGCTGCCTCGGTGATGGCGGCCACCTCGGCCTTGCGGCCGGCGGCATCGGCGATTTCGTCCACGCACTCGATGTTGATGAGGGTGGAGTCCATGTCAAAAGCGATGAGCTTGTAGGCGGACAGGGACAGCGGAGGCTTGATGCCCTGGATGACGAGGCCAGGGGCGAATTCGGTTGCGTGGGTCATGGCAGAAAAAGGGGGAACAAATGCGGGGTAAGAACCCGCAATGGTATCCCTGGCAGGCTTTTGTTCCCGCCGTGCCCGCCACGCTCGCTCCAGGCGCTACCCCGGGGACTGGGCGGCAGAGGCCGCGCCCCGTGCGCGGCTCTCGTCAGATCCTGTGCCTCAGCGAGGATGCGGCAGGTTCTGGCCGCCGCCTTTGAGGGCCTTGGCGGCCGGGTTGGGCTGGGGCGGCTCGTTCATCTTGACCAGGAACATGCGCACAAAAAATGCGGCCATGCAGATCATGAACCCGATGCCGATGATGCTCATCAGGCCGTAGTCGGTAGAAAACAGATCGTTCAGCAGCTTCATGGAGACCCTCCTTGTGGTGGTGTTCACCACTATCGGATGGTCCCTGCGGCGGCTGCTTGTGCTGTGTCAAAGACTGCGGCGTGCGGGCAAGATGCAGGTCAAACCATGGCGGGATAGCGGCCAGTGCCTTCGGGCCAGGGCGTGAGCACCTCGAACCCATCGGCCGTCACGGCCACCATGTGTTCCCACTGGGCGGACAGCGAGCGGTCGCGGGTGACCACGGTCCAGCCGTCGGCCAGCTCCTGCGTATCGCGCTTGCCGGCGTTGATCATGGGCTCGATGGTGAAGACCATGCCTTCCTCCAGCCGCAGGCCCTGGCCGCGCTGCCCGTAGTGCAGCACCTGGGGCTCGTCGTGGTAGATCTGCCCGATGCCATGGCCGCAGTATTCGCGCACTACGCTGAACCGCTCGCGGTGGGCCACGGTCTGTATGGCATGGCCCACATCGCCCAGCGTGGCGCCGGGGCGTACCTGGGCAATGCCCGCGCACATGGCCTCGTAGGTGGTGTCCACCAGGCGGCGCGCCAGCGGGCTGGGCTCGCCCACAAAGTACATGCGGCTGGTGTCGCCGAACCATCCATCCTTGATGATGGCCACATCGATGTTGATGATGTCGCCCGCCTTGAGCACCTGCCCCGGCGACGGAATGCCGTGGCAGATCACGTGGTTGACCGAGGTGCACACGGTTTTGGGATACCCCAGGTAGCCCACGTTGGCGGGGGTGACCTGCAGTTCGTTCACGATGTAGTCGTGGCAGAGCCGGTCCAGTGCCTCGGTGCTGACGCCGGGCTGCACGTGCGGCGTGATCATGTGCAGCACGCGGGCGGCCAGGCGGCCGGCCTCACGCGCCTGGGCGATTTCGGCGGGGGAGCGCAGGGTGACGCGGGACGACTTCATTGAACACGCCGCCCGCTGTGGCCCGGCTTGGCGGCCACGGAGGCCGCCACCGTGTCCAGATCAAAGCCCCCGGCCTGTTCGGCGCGGATCAGCAGCTGGCAGATGTCGCTGTGGTCGAGGTTGGGATGCAGCTCGGCCAGCATGCCGATGCGCATCCAGTGTTCTGCCTGTGCGTTGATTGAGCGAGACAGGGCGTTGCTGGCAACGCGCAGGTTCTCGTGCATTTGGTCTGAAATTTTGACAATACCCATGCAGCGAATTGTATGCGAAACATATATGTTTCGTATCGCTGCGTGTCTGCAGTGCCTGTGGTGTGCGTTGGCAACACTGCGCTACTGCGGAGGGCGCTTCAGATAGAGCTGGTCGGACCAGGTGGCCAGCCATTCTGGCTTGAAGGCCACAAAGATCGCGGTGAGCATACCCGTCACAAACCCGTCGCCCCATGCCATGAGCCAGCGGGCCACCAGAGACAGTTCGCTGCCCACACCGGGCAACAGGTGCCCGGTCCATTGCGACAGCACACCGGCAGCAAACACGCAGGCCACGGTGCCCAGAAACGCGCGGCCCAGCACGTACACAAATGGCTGCGTACCGACAAAGCGCCGCACCAGCGCGCCCAGCGCCAGGGCCAGCGTGGCGGGCACCACGCCCAGCCAGATGGCGGCGCCCAGCGCATCGGCCCAGTCCAGGGCGGGTGAGAGCAGGCCCGCAATGGCGCCCACCGCCAGCAGCACGGGGATGGCCAGCGGCCAGCCCAGCATCAGCACCACGAGGCACGCGCCCGACCATTGCAATTGCAGCGGCATGGCGTGCAGCGTGGGCAGCGCCCACAGCCAGGGCAGGAACACCAGCGTGGCGAGCAATGGTGTCCACAGCGGGGACGCCGCGCCATGGGACTCGTGCTCCAGCGGCGTGCGGCTGGCCAGCAAGCGCCAGGGCCGCGTGACCAAGGCGGTCGTCAGGGCCACCAGCGCGACGAGAGACTCCAGCCACATTGTTTTGCTTCTCTTTTGATAGCTATCAGCGCATGATTCACTAGCGCTTGTGGCCTCTCTGGCTTGTAAAGTGCTATGCAGCCACCACGGGTTGCCCCAGGCTGCGCAGAATGTCCCGCACCATCTGTGCGCGGTCCTTGGGCTCCTTCAGCTCGCGCTCGATGCGCAGCTTCTCGTTGCCCGCCAGCTTGATGTGCTTGTTCTTCTGGATCAGTTCAATGATGCGCATCGGGTCGATGGGCGGCTGGGGCTTGAAGGTGATGTTGATAACGCCCGGGGCGGCATCCACCTTGACCACGCCGTAGGGTTGGCTCAGCACGCGCAGGCGGTGCACGTCGATCAGCGTCTGGGCCTGCGGCGGCAGCTTGCCGAAGCGGTCCACGATCTCTTCGAGCAGGCCGTCGATCTGGTCGGGCGTCTTGGCCGTGGCCAGTTTCTTGTAGAACGACAGGCGCAGGTGCACGTCGCCGCAGTAGTCGTCGGGCAGCAGGGCGGGGGCGTGCAGGTTGATGTCGGTGGTGACACTCAGTGGGCTGAGCAGGTCCGGCTCCTTGCCGGCCTTGAGCGCCTTGACGGCTTCGTTGAGCATCTCGTTGTACAGCTGAAAGCCCACCTCCAGCATGTTGCCGCTCTGGTTCTCGCCCAGCACCTCGCCAGCGCCGCGGATCTCCAGGTCGTGCATGGCCAGGTAGAAGCCGCTGCCCAGTTCTTCCATCTGCTGGATCGCATCGAGCCGCTGCGCGGCCTGCTTGGTCAGGCCCTCGGTGTCGGGCACCATCAGGTAGGCGTACGCTTGGTGGTGGCTGCGGCCCACGCGCCCGCGCAGCTGGTGCAGCTGCGCCAGGCCAAACTTGTCGGCGCGGCTCATGATGATGGTGTTGGCCGTGGGCACGTCGATGCCGGTCTCGATGATGGTCGAACACAGCAGGATGTTGTAGCGCTGGGCCACGAAGTCGCGCATCACGCGCTCCAGTTCGCGCTCGGGCATCTGGCCGTGGGCCACGGCGATGCGCGCCTCGGGCAGTATTTCTTCGAGCTTCTGGCGGCGGTTCTCGATGGTCTCCACCTCGTTGTGCAGGAAGTACACTTGCCCGCCGCGCTTCAATTCACGCAGCACCGCCTCGCGGATCACGCCCGTGCCCTCGTTGCGCACGAAGGTCTTGATCGCCAGGCGCCGCTGCGGCGCGGTGGCGATGACCGACAGGTCGCGCAGGCCTTCCAGTGCCATGCCCAGCGTGCGCGGGATGGGGGTGGCCGTCAGCGTCAGCACGTCCACCTCGGCGCGCAGGGCCTTCATCTGCTCCTTGTGGCGCACGCCGAAACGGTGTTCCTCGTCGATGATGAGCAGGCCCAGGTTGTGGAACTTGGTGGATTCGGAGAGCAGCTTGTGTGTGCCCACCACGATGTCCACCGTGCCGTCGCCGATGCCCTTGATGGCGGCGGTGATCTCTTTGCCCGAGCGAAAGCGCGACACCTCGGCCACCTTCACCGGCCATTTGCTGAAGCGGTCTACCAGAGTCTGGTAGTGCTGCTCGGCCAGCAGCGTGGTGGGCGCGAGGAAGGCCACCTGCTTGCCGCCCGTCACCGCCACAAAGGCCGCGCGCAGGGCCACCTCGGTCTTGCCAAAGCCCACGTCGCCGCAGACCAGGCGGTCCATGGGGCGCGGGCTGATCATGTCCTGGATCACCGCGTGGATGGCGGCGTTCTGGTCGGCCGTTTCTTCAAAGCCGAAGTCGTTGGCAAATGTCTCGTAGTCCTGCGGGCTGTAGCGGAAGGCGTGGCCTTCGCGCGCCGCGCGGCGGGCGTAGATGTTGAGCAGCTCGGCTGCACTGTCGCGCACCTGTTCGGCGGCCTTGCGCTTGGCCTTTTCCCACTGGCCGCTGCCCAGCTTGTGCAGCGGCGCTTCGTCGGCGCTCACGCCGGTGTAGCGGCTGATCAGCTGCAGCTGGCTCACGGGCACGTAGAGCACGGCCTTGTCGGCGTATTCCAGGTGCAAAAACTCCTGCATGGCGGGC
>NZ_QAIM01000487.1:0-4504 GCF_003061035.1 Acidovorax sp. HMWF018 | reverse complement strand
CGTCCATGTTGACCAGGCCGCGGTAGCGGCCGATGCCGTGCGCGCTGTGGACCACGGGGTCGCCCACGTTGAGCTCGGCCAGGTCCTTGATCAGCGCCTCGACGTCGCTCACCTGCTCCTGCTTTTTGCGGCGGCGCGTGGTGGGGCCGGCGGCGAAGAGCTCGGTCTCGGTGACGAAGTCGATACCGTCCTCGATCCAGCTGAAGCCCACGGTGAGGCCGGCGGTGGCGATGCCCACCTTCTCGTCGTCCGCGCCCTGGAACTCGGCCAGCGAGTCAAAGGCCGGCGGGTTTACCCCGCTGGCGCGCAGAAAGTCGAGCAGGCTCTCGCGCCGGCCATCGCTCTCAGCCAGCAGCAGCACGCGGTGTTGCGTGTTGCGGAGGTGGGCGTGCAGACGGGCCAGCGGGTCCTCGGCACCACGCACCACCGACAGGTCGCCGAGCTTCTGGAAGTGCGGGTTGTCGGCAATGTCCTCCACGCCGGGGCGGATGGACAGCTGGGCATGCTCCTTGGCGCGCGTGTAGAACTGGTCGGCCGACAGGAACAGCGCCTCGGGTGGCAGCACCGGGCGCTCGGGGTCGCCCTGCACCAGGCGAAAGCGGTCTTTAGTGTCCTGCCAGAAGCGCTGGAAGGCGGGCTCCAGGTCGCCGTGCAGCACCACGGTGGCTTCGCCGCCCAGGTAGTCGAACACGGTGGCGGTCTCGTCGAAGAACAGCGGCAGGTAGTACTCGATGCCGGCCGTGGCCACGCCCGCGCCCATGTCCTTGTAGATGCGGCTTTTGGTCGGGTCGCCCTCGAGCATCTCGCGCCAGCGGCTGCGGAATTTGGCGCGCGCCTCGTCGTCCATGGGGAACTCGCGCCCGGGCAGCAGGCGCACCTCGGGCACGGGGTACAGGCTGCGCTGGCTGTCGGGGTCGAAGGTGCGGATGCTGTCGATCTCGTCGTCGAACAGGTCCACGCGGAAGGGTACGAGCGAGCCCATGGGGAACAGGTCGATCAGCCCGCCGCGCACGGCGTACTCGCCCGGGCTCACCACCTGCGAGACATGGCTGTAGCCCGCCAGCGTGAGCTGGGCCTTGAATTTGGCCTCGTCGAGCTTTTGCTTGACCTTGAAGTGGAAGGTGTAGCCCGCGAGGAAGGAGGGCGGCGCGAGCCGGTACAACGCGGTGGTGGCGGGCACCAGCACCACATCGGCTTCGCCTTGCGAAATGCGCCACAGCGTGGCCAGTCGCTCGCTGATCAGGTCTTGGTGCGGGGAGAAGGTGTCGTAAGGCAGCGTCTCCCAGTCGGGGAACAGTGCGCAGCGCAGGCCCGGCGCAAAAAAGGCCATTTCGTCGATGAGCCGCTGTGCATCGGTGGCGTCGGACGTGACGATGGCGGTGGTGTGGCCAGCGGCCTTGTCGCGCTCGGCCAGGCGTGCCAGCAGCAGGGAGTCGGCGCTGCCCACGGGGCGGGGCAGGGCAAAGCGTTTTCCGGGGGAGAGTTTGGGGAGTTCCATGCGGACGGTGTCGTCAGTGGGCCCACCGCATCCCCAGGGGCGCGAAACACGCACGGGCTGGATCGGGGGCAACGGGAGATTTTAGAATGAGCGCTCCATGACTGCTCCTCTGTTGCACCCTTCGCTCACCCCCTTGTCGGCCCAAGGGCGTTTTTGGGCCTTGGTGCCCTGTGCAGGGGTCGGGTCGCGGGCCGTGCCGGCAGGCGCAGGCATGGCCCCTTCCGCACAGCCTGTGCAGGCATCGACCGTGGCGGCTTTTTCGCCCACCTCAGCGCTGTCTGCCAATGCACCCGTGGCGGTTGCCCCGTTGCCCAAGCAATACCACCTGGTGGCAGGCCATCCGATGGTGCTGCACACACTGGCTGCGTTTGCCGGAGTCGGGCGCTTGCTGGGTACGCTGGTGGCCGTGGCGCCGGGGGATCACTTTCTGGATGCCCATGCCCATCCCGCATTTTTTGTGGTGGAGTGTGGTGGCCCCACGCGTGCCGACACGGTGCTGGGTGGCCTCAAGGCGCTACTGGATCGTGGTGCCCAGCCTGGCGACTGGGTGCTGGTGCATGACGCAGCGCGTTGCCTCGTGACCTCAGAGCAGATCGATGCGCTCATCGACCAATGCGCGGGCGACAGTGTGGGTGGCCTGCTGGCGCACAAGCTGGCCGACACGCTCAAGACTTCCATCGACGGTCCGGGGGGCGTGCGCGTGGCCTCCACCGTGGACCGCAGCGACAAGTGGCTGGCGCAGACGCCGCAGATGTTCCGCATCGGCCCGCTGATGGAGGCCATCGACAAGGTGGGCTCCAACGTGACTGATGAAGCCAGTGCAATGGAGGCCCTGGGTTTTCACCCCCGGCTGGTGCCCGGCGGGGCGCAGAATTTCAAGGTCACTTACCCGGACGATTTCGCGCTGGCGGCTGCGGTGCTGGCCCAGCGTGCGCACAGCACCACGCTGGAGCGCTTTGGCGGGGAGCGGGGGCAGGTGAGTACGGCCCCTGGCAAGAAGAATCTTTTTTAGTCCGCTGCGCATGGCGCTGCCGGCATCACTGGCGCGCTGACTGCGTTGCTCATCGGGGGAAACCGTCCGACGTTCCCCGCGACTCCTCACACAAACCTTCACAAAGGCAGACAAATGAATTTCAGGATTGGAGCAGGTTGGGACGTACATGCGCTGGTGCCCGGCCGCCGCCTGGTGATTGGTGGGGTGGAGATCCCTCACCCGACAGGCCTGCTGGGCCACTCGGACGCCGACGTACTGCTGCACGCCATCACCGACGCGCTGCTGGGCGCTGCGGCACTGGGAGACATTGGCCGCCATTTCCCCGACACCGATGCCGCGTTCCGGGGCGCAGACTCGGGCGTGCTGCTGGCCGAGGCGGCGCGGCGGGTGCGCGCAGCGGGCTTTGAGATCGGCAACATCGACAGCACGGTCGTCGCCCAGGCCCCACGCCTGGCGGCGCACATCCCCGGCATGCGGGCCGCCATCGCGCGCGCGGTGGGTGTGGCAGAGGACCAGGTCAATGTGAAAGCCAAGACGGCCGAGCGCCTGGGCCCGGTGGGGCAGGGGCTGGCCATGGAGGCACGGGCCATAGCGCTGGTCTACCGGGCGTAAGCCGCAGGGGATTGGCCCGGCCTTTGGCGCAGGGTCTTGCAGCGCTCAGCTGCTGCTGCGCTCCACGATGGAAAAGCCGATGTCCACCACGGGCTGGGCGACTGCCTTGCCCTCGGCCCGGTCGGCAATCCACTGAGCCGCTGTCTGGCCCATGCGCGTGCCGTCGATGCGCACGGTGGAAAGAGCCGGGCTGACGGTCTCGGCAAAGTCGATGTCGCCAAACCCCATCACCGCGAGTTGCTGAGGCACTGCGATTGCGCGGGCCCTAGCTTCGGTGAGCACGCCCAGGGCGAGCATGTCGGAGCTGCAGAACACTGCGTCGATATCGGGCACGTCGGCCAGCAGGGCTGCGAGCCCTGCACGGCCATCTGCGTGGGTGGTGGGTGATTTACCCAGTCGCACGGCGGGCGGGCGCAGACCCAGGTGCGCGGCTGCGTCTGCAAAGCCCTGAGCGCGCCGCGCCGCGCGCTCGTCTCCGCCACTGAGCAGCGCCAGCCGTCGCCGTCCCCTGGCGAACAGGTGCTCGCACACGGCGGCGCCCAGCGCTTCGTGGCGCAGGCCAACCAGCATGTCGATGGGGGTGTCCGTGAAGTCCCAGGTTTCCACCACCGGAATGCCCGAGGCCATCAGCAACCGCCGCCCCTCGGGTGAGTGCATGACCCCCGTGAGCACGATCCCATCGGGCCGCCGGCCCACGATGGCGCGCAGCAGCTCGTCTTCGCGTGAACGGGCATAGCCCACCTGGCCCACCATGACCTGAAAGCCGCGCAGTTCCAGCGCATCGGTGAGGGCCTGCACCATTTCACCAAACAGTGGCCCCGTGAGCGTGGGGACCAGCGCCGTCACCACATGGCTGCGCGCCGAACGCAACCCGCCTGCCACGAGGTTGGGTACATAGCCCAAGGCGGAAACGGCTTCCTGAACCCGTTGCCGTGTGCGCTCAGACACCTGCTGCGGCGTGTTGATGGCGCGTGACACGGTAATCATCGACACGCCAGCCCGTTCGGCCACCTCGCGCAGCGTGACCGCCGAGCGGTCGCGGCCGGAGGGTGGGGCAGTGCGGGCCGGATCAGGAGCTTGCATGGTGGTGGAGTCTAAAGGGCGCGTGACCTCGGGCTGGCACCGTGCACGCCCCTGTGCGACGGCACTCCAGTGAAATTCTTCAACATAAGGGTTTTCACCATGTTGTCTGATGATGTTAACGTTAACATTTGCATAAATCGCAGAAATTCCCCCTTTTTGAGCAGAAATTCTGTGACATGTACGACCTTCGAGGAACTCTTACCCAACGCCCGCTTTTCACTATGACCCCGCAAGAACTCAAAACCATCATGGGCTCCGGCCTGCTCTCGTTCCCCATCACCGACTTCGACGAGCAGGGCAACTTCCGCCCCAAGACC
>NZ_QAIM01000486.1:6741-16577 GCF_003061035.1 Acidovorax sp. HMWF018 | reverse complement strand
GGTGGTGGCCATTGGCAAAGGCGGCAAGAACATCCAGGCTGCCGACGCTTTCAGCCACATTTATGGCTACGCCGTGGGCCTGGACATGACCCGCCGCGACCTGCAGAACGACATGAAGAAACAGGGCCGCCCCTGGTGCATTGGTAAGGGCTTTGACGCCAGCGCTCCCATCGGCCCCATCACCCCGGCAGCGCAGGCAGGTGATGTGGCCAACGCGCCCATCTGGCTGCAGGTCAACGGAGCGGACCGCCAGCGCAGCACCGTGACCCAGTTGATCTGGAACATTGCCGAGACCATCGAGCACCTGTCGGCCGCGTGGGAGCTGCAGCCCGGCGACCTGATCTACACCGGCACCCCCGAAGGCGTGGGCGCCGTGGTGCGTGGCGATACGCTCGAAGGCGGCGTGGCAGGACTCACGCCCTTGCGCCTGACCGTAGTCTGAAGACCACCGGGCAGCCCTGCTGCCCGGCCAGGCAAACGCCGAAAGCGCTACGTTTTTCATAGCTATTAGCGCATGTTTCACTAGCGCTACCAGCCATTCTGACCCTCAAACCCCTGCATGACCTACCGCAGCCCCATCAAACATTGCCGCGCCTGTGGCACCGCCGTGGTGTACCGCCTGCCGGACGACGGCGACACCAAACAGCGTGCGGTCTGCCCCGCCTGCAACACGGTGCACTACGAGAACCCGCTCAATGTGGTGGGCACGGTGCCCGCGCTGCCCGATGGCCGCATCCTGCTGTGCAAACGCAACATCGAACCCCGCTGGGGCAAATGGACGCTGCCCGCAGGCTTCATGGAGCTGGACGAAACCACGGCACAGGGTGCGGCGCGCGAGACCGATGAGGAAGCCGGGGCGCAGATCGAGATCGGCCCCCTGTTCAGCCTGCTGAACGTGCGCCGCGTGGGCCAGGTGCACCTGTTCTACCGCGCCACACTGCTCAGCGACCAGTTCAACCCGGGCTACGAGACCATCGAGGCGCGGCTGTTTGCCGAAGACGAGGTGCCCTGGGACGAGCTGGCCTTCCGCACCGTGAAAGAAACACTGGAGTGCTACTTTGCCGACCGCAAGGCGGGCACCATGGGCATGCACTTCATCGACATTGAGTAGGCCCTGCCATGACAGTTGCCACCTCCGCAGCATCACCCGTGTCCACCCCACAGGCCAGCGTGCCGCCCGATGGCCTGCCCGCCTACCGCCTGCTCACCGGCCCCGACGACGCCAGCTTCTGCCGCCGCGTGAGCGACGCGCTAGCGCTGGGCTATCGGCTGTATGGCTCTCCTGCGGCCACCTTCAATGGGCAGACCGTGATCGTGGCGCAGGCCATCGTGTGGCCCGGTAGGGTGGCCTGACTGCGCGGCCAGCCCATCAGGCCGTGGTCTTATCGCACCTGCCGCGCGCAGCGCATCAAGGCTTGGCAGGAATCACGATGACGGTATTGCCGTCGCCCGAGCTACCGGCACTGCCGGTGTTTCCGGTGTTGCCCTTGCTGCCGGTGTTGCCCGTACTTCCCTTTGCGCCCGTGGCCCCCGTGTCACCCTGGTAGCCGGTGGCCCCCTGCATTCCGGTCGCACCGGTGCTGCCCTGTCCTCCGGTGGCCCCTGTCGAGCCCATACTGCCTGTAGCACCGGTGTAGCCCGTATTGCCCTGGTTGCCCGTGGCTCCCGTCGCGCCGGTGTAGCCGGTATCGCCAGTCTTGCCGGTGTAACCCGTGTTGCCGGTATTGCCTTGCGCGCCCGGAGGGCCCATGGGGCCGGTGCAGGCGCCCAGGGTCAGGGTGGCCAGTACCAGCAAGGTGGTGGTGATTGTTTTCATGGTGAGTCCTTTGGCGTTGCATGCAGTCCGACGACTGCATGCGCCACTGTGCGGGGCACCTCTGGCAGGGTCTGTTCGCTTGCGCGCTTAGTGCGGGCGACAAACGCTGGACGCAGACTTTGGCGACAACGTCCTACACCTCGCAAAGCCCCTATTCAGGCGGCATTGCTTTAAGGCCCCAAGGCAACACCCACCCCATCGCGCCGAAGGCGCTGGTGTCACAGAAGCCCGGAAGACGCAACGGCCTATTCGCCCCCCACCCGGTCTTCCGCAGGCACTGGCGGAGATACAGAACCCGGTGGGTCGCTGGTGACCGGCGGCAAACCACCCGCACCCGCAGGCCTTGGCGGCATGCCAGGCACCGGGGGTTGCTGAGGGTCGGTACGGAACAGCCCCCGGATCCAGTCGCGCATGGTGCTGAGCGAGCTGTCGGGCGGTGGCGGCGGGCTGGTGTCGAACTCGTCCACAAACCGGTCGTTGCCGTCGATCACCTTGTTGCGGATGGCCTGCTGCATGAACTCGCCCACCATGGGCAACGCACTGCGCGCGCCCTGCCCCCAGTAGTCGCTGCGCAGCGTGATGCGCCCGTCGTTGAAGCCGGCCCATGCGCCTGCCACCACGCGGGTGTGCATCAGGATGAACCAGCCATCGGTGTTGTCTTGTGTGGTGCCGGTCTTGCCCGCCACGTCGGCCTGGATGCCATACCGCGTGCGGATGGCCGTGGCCGTGCCCCGGTCCACGGCACCGCGCATGGTGTTGCGCAGGGTCTGGGCAGCCCGGGGCTGGAAGACCTCTTCCGGCACGGGCTTGGCAAAGGTCTCAAGCACCTTGCCGCGGCGGTCTTCGATGCTGGTGATGAGCACGGGCTCCACATAGCGGCCCAGGTTCACGATGCTGCTGTAGGCCGAGATCATCTCCTTGAGCGTGACCGGGCTGGTGCCCAGCGCGAGGGACGGAACCTCCTCCAGCTTGGACTGCCGCACGCCCAGGGCGCGTGCCACTTCGGCCACGCGGGCCGGGCCCACTTGCTGCATCACCTGCGCGGTGATGGTGTTCTTGGACAGCGCGAGGCCATCGGCCAGCGTCATGGGCTGGTCGCTGGGCGGGCCGCCATCGGTGGGGCGCCAGACGCGGCCACCGCCCAGCGGGATTTCGACAGCGGTATCCATCAACGTGTCTTCGGGCGTGGCACCGTTGGCAAACGCAGCGCCATACACAAACGGCTTGAAGGTAGAGCCCGGCTGGCGGCGCGCTGCCTGCACGTGGTCAAACGGGTCTTGCGCATAGTCGCGGCTGCCCACCCAGGCCAGCACATGGCCGGTGACCGGGTCTTGCGCCAGAAAGCCCGCCTGCACACGCGTCTTTTCGGCGCGCAGCTTGGCCATGAAGGAGGCGTCATCCATCAGCGTCTTCAGGGCGTCGTCAGGGGTGTCGCCCTTGTCCACGGCCGCGCGGTATTCGGCGCTCTCGCGCACCAGGGTCTGCACCAGCTCGTTCTTGGGGCCCCAGCCGTTGCGCTGCGACCAGGCGGTGTCTGCCACGCCTTGCAATTGCCGGCCCTGCCGTGCCACCGCCTGGTTGGCATAGGCCTGCAGGCGCGAATCGATGGTGGTGCGAATCACCAGACCGTCCGAATACAGGCTGTAGCCCTTGCTGTCGGCCCAGTCGATGAGCTGCTTGCGCAGCTGGATCGCAAAGTGCGGCGCCGGGCCCATCACCTCCGTCTGGCGTTCGAAGTTGATGCGCAGCGGGCGTTTTTGCAGGGTCTCGAACTGCTTGGCATCGAGCTTGCCCCGCTTGACCATCTGCGACAGCACCGTGTTGCGGCGGGCCTGCGCGCGCTCGGGGTTGAGCACCGGGTTGTAGTAGGCCGTGCCCTTGAGCATGCCAATCAGGGTGGCGCTTTCCAGCACATTGAGCTTGTCGGCAGACTTGTCGAAATAGGTACGCGCGGCCATCTCGATGCCGTAGGCGTTGTACAGAAACGGCACGGTGTTGAGGTAGGTCTCCAGGATTTCGTCCTTGGAATAAGACGCCTCGATCTTGAGCGCGGTGATCGCCTCCTTGAGCTTGCGCGTGAGCGTGCGCGAGCGCCCGATTTCCTCCGGGAACAGGTTTCGCGCCAGCTGCTGGGTGATGGTGGAGCCGCCCTGCGGGTCCCCGCGCAGCGTCAGCACCACCGACGACGCCGTGCGCCGCCAGTCCAGCCCGAAGTGCTTGTAGAAACGGTGGTCCTCGGTTGCTATCAGCGCGTCCACCACGTTGGGCGAAATCTGGTTCAGCTCCACCCATTCGCGGTTGGCCCAGCGGTATTCGGCCAGCAGCTTGCCGTCGGCGGACATAAGCTGCGCCGGCAGCTCGCTCTTGGCCTTGCGGATGTCGCTGATGCCGGGAGTAAAAGGCACCAACGCCAGCGTGAACACCAGCAGCGCAGCGGGCACCGCCACCACCGTCCACAGCAGCAGGCGCCGCACGGGCCGGGGAACCCAGGCCAACAGGCCCGCCATGCGGGCCCGGAAAGAAAGCAGCCAGTTGTGCATCAATGAATCGCCGGGAGATGGGGGTCGCTTCAGGACCGCCCCACCAGGGGCCGGTCAGCAAGGAGAAAGGGGAATGAGAACGCGAAAAGAGAGTCGGGCATGGTGCACCGTGCTCCGTCAGACACCCTGGCCTGACAACAGTTCCAGCATGCCGGCTTCGTCGAGCACGGGCACACCCAGTTCCTGGGCCTTGGCCAGCTTGCTGCCGGCTTCTTCGCCCGCCACCACGTAGCTGGTCTTTTTGCTGACGGAGCCCGCCACCTTGGCGCCAGCGGCCTCCAGCAGGTCTTTGGCGGCGTCGCGGCTCAGGGTGGGCAAGGTACCGGTCAGCACCACCGTCTTGCCCGCCAGGATCTGCGGAGCGCGCTCGGCCGCCGGCCCCTCGGGCCAAGTCACGCCGCAAGCGCGCAGTTGCTCGACCACCTCGCGGTTGTGCGGTTGCTGGAAGAAAGTGTGCAGGCTCTGCGCCACCACGGGGCCCACGTCGTTCACCTCCAGCAACTGCTCCACGCTGGCGTCCATGATGGCGTCCAGCGTGCCAAAGTGCCGCGCCAGGTCCTTGGCCGTGGCCTCGCCCACATGGCGCAGTCCCAGGCCGAACAGAAAACGTGGCAAGGTGGTCTGCTTGGATTTTTCGAGCGCGGCCAGCACGTTCTGGGCCGATTTCTCAGCCATGCGCTCCAGCGCAATCAGTGAGGTCAGGCCCAGCCGGTACAGGTCGGGCAGCGTGCGGATCACGTTGGCATCCACCAGCTGGTCCACCAGCTTGTCGCCCAGGCCCTCGATGTCCATGGCACGGCGCGCGGCAAAATGCAGGATGGCCTCCTTGCGCTGCGCGGCACAGAACAGGCCACCCGTGCAGCGGTGGTTGGCCTCGCCCTTTTCGCGCACCACGGCGCTGCCACACACGGGGCAGGCTGTGGGCATGCGGAAGTTGGGCACATAGCCCGTGCGCTTGCCCGGCATCACGCCCACCACCTCAGGGATCACATCGCCCGCACGGCGCACGATGACGGTGTCGCCCACGCGCACGCCCTTCTTGCGGATCTCGAACAGGTTGTGCAGCGTGGCGTTGGTGACGGTGACGCCGCCCACAAACACAGGCGCCAGGCGTGCGACCGGCGTGATCTTGCCGGTGCGCCCCACCTGCACGTCTATGCCTTCGATCTTGGTGGCCATCTCCTGCGCGGGATATTTGTGCGCCACGGCCCAGCGCGGCTCGCGCGTCTTGAAGCCCAGGTCGCGCTGCAGCTGCAGCGAGTTGACCTTGTAGACGACGCCGTCAATGTCGTACGGCAGCGCATCGCGGCTGGCACCCACCTGCTGGTGAAATGCTACCAATTCAGCAGCACCCACCGCAATTTGTACCTGCGCTGCCACCGGGAAACCCCAGGATTTCAACGTCTGCAGCATCTCGAAATGCGTGCGGAACACGGGCCCACCCTCGGCAGGCGGCGTGATGGCGCCCAGGCCATAGGCAAAAAAGCTCAGGGGCCGCTGGGCGGTGATGTTGGAGTCCAGCTGGCGCACCGCACCCGCAGCCGCATTGCGTGGGTTCACAAAGGTCTTGCCGCCCTGCTCCCGCTGGCGCTCGTTCAGCGCGTCGAAGTCGGCGCGGCGCATGTAGACCTCGCCGCGCACTTCGAGCAAAGAAGGCACGCCGTCGGGCAAGGTCAGCGGAATCTGGCGAATGGTGCGGATGTTGTGCGTCACGTCCTCGCCCACCTCGCCATCACCGCGCGTGGCGGCCTGCACCAGGCGGCCGTTTTCGTAACGCAGGCTCATGGCCAGGCCGTCAAACTTGGGCTCGGCCACGTATTCGATGGCGGGGTCAGCGTCCGTCACGCCCAGCTCGCGCCGCACGCGGGCATCAAACGCCTGGGCGCCCGTGGCCTCGGTGTCGGTTTCGGTGTGAATGCTGAGCATGGGCACCGTATGGCGCACGGGGGCCAGGCCCTCCATCACCGCGCCAATCACGCGCTGCGTGGGCGAGTCGGGGGTGACCAAGTCAGGGTGCGCGGCTTCCAGCGCCTGCAGCTCGCGGAACACGCGGTCGTATTCGGCGTCGGGCACGGTGGGCTCGTCCAGCACGTAGTACTGGTGGGCCCAGCGGTTGAGTTGGTCGCGCAGTGCTTTGATTTTGATAGCTGGCTGCGCTTGATCCACGGGCACTGGGGCCGAAAAAAGATCCAAATTCTCGGTCATGGCCGCACCAGCGTTCAGCTGAACAGCCGCCGCGCCAGCACGGACCCCGCCGACAGATCGCGTCCATCGAGCTGGTCATACAGCAGCTCCAGGTCCGCAGCGATCGGGTCCATGGCCATGGCGGGCAGCGGCGTGCCGTTCTGGTCGCACAGCACGCCATCCATGGCCTGGCACAGGGCGGCGGCCACGTCGCGCAGGCGGGCAAAGGGCTGCTCGGTGCGGTGCACCTGGGCGACGTCCAGGCTCAGCGTGATGTCGCGGATGGCGGACTGGTCCGGATCGTCGGCCAAGGCGGCCTGGGTGTCGTAGCCCAGGGTGAGCAAGGGCGGCAGGCCCTGGGTGCTGGCGGGCAGCACCAGACGGCCGGGCATGGCGCCGGGCACAAAACCCAGGCGGGCAGCGTTCTGCTGCACGTAGCCAGGGCTCCAGGCGGCCTGGCGGGCGCGCAGCATGAACATCAGCTGAGCGTCGTGGTCGCTGGCGAACTGGTCCAGCTCGCGGGCGCGGGCCACTTCCTGCAGCATGTCGGGGAAGTCGGGGGCGGCGTTGATGGTGTCGGCAAAGGCCTGCGCCTTGACCACGAACTCGGAGAACTCGATCTCGTTGAGCGCGCCCATGCGGTTGGCCAGCTGCACCCCCGCCTGGAAGGACTGGTAGCGCTGGCCAGGGGCCGGGGTTTCCCACTGCTGGGTGGCTTCGTTCAGGCCTTCGATGGCAAAGGGCTTGCTGCCTGCACGGCGGGTGGGCGGCAGCGCGGCCAGCGCCGCATCGCCCGACACCACATGCTCGGGCTGCAGCGAGGCGATCACGTCGATGAGCGGGTCCAGCCCGGGGCGGCGCTCGGACGAAAACGGTGGCACGGGCAGTTGCAGGGCGTCGCCCGCATCCACGGTGTGTTCAGACGGCTCCGGCCCCCGGTCCAGGCCATGGAACTCGCTGGGCGGCATTGCCCCCGCCGCAGCGGCATCAAAACCCGGCTCCAGGCGCTGCGCGGGCTCTGCCGCTGGGTCATGCTCCGTAGGCAAGGCGCGCTTGGGCGCGTTGCGGCGCGAGGTCCAGGTGTTGTAGGCCACGATCAGGGCCAGCACCAGGCCACCAATGATGGCGAGACTCAGTTGCAATGTGCTCATGTTTGAATCAATAGGTTCAAGCGTCCACCATCGAGAGGGCCGACTCCATGTCGACAGCCACGATGCGCGACACGCCCTGCTCCTGCATGGTCACGCCGATCAGTTGCTCGGCCATTTCCATCGCGATCTTGTTGTGGCTGATGAACAGGAACTGTGTGCCCTTGCTCATGCTGGACACCAGCTTGGCATAACGTTCGGTGTTGGCGTCGTCCAGCGGCGCGTCCACCTCGTCCAGCAGGCAGAACGGCGCGGGATTGAGCTGGAAGATGGCAAACACCAGCGCGATGGCCGTGAGGGCCTTTTCCCCCCCCGACAGCAGGTGAATGGTCTGGTTCTTCTTGCCGGGTGGCTGGGCCATCACCTGTACGCCGGAATCGAGAATTTCGTCACCGGTGATGATGAGCTTGGCCTGGCCGCCACCGAACAGCTCGGGGAACATGCGGCCGAAGTGCGCGTTCACGGTGTCGAACGTGCCCGAGAGCAGCTGGCGCGTTTCGCCATCGATCTTGCGGATCGCGTCTTCCAGCGTGTTCATGGCCTCGGTCAGGTCGGCGGTCTGCGCATCCAGGAACACCTTGCGCTCGCTGGCGAGCTTCAATTCATCCAGCGCGGCCAGGTTGACGGCGCCCAGGGCCGCGATCTCGCGGTGCAGGCGGTCGATTTCGCTCTGCAGGCCGCCCATGCGCACATTGCCTTCCTCGATGGAGTGGGCCACGGCCTCCAGGTCGGCCTGGGCGTCTTGCAGCAAGGTGGTGTACTGCTCCAGGCCCAGGCGCGCGGCCTGTTCCTTGAGTTGGAATTCGGTGATGCGCTGGCGCAGCGGGTCGAGCGCGCGCTCCAGCTGCATGCGGCGCTCGTCGCTGGCGCGCAGCTTGGTGGTCAGGTCGTCGTATTCGCTGCGCTGGGCGGCCAGTGCCTTTTCGCGCTCCATCTTCACTTCCAGCGCGGCCTGCAGGCCGCCTTGGGCGGCGGCGTCAGAGAGACGGGCGAGTTCATCGCGTGCACGCTGCTCTTCGTCGGCCAGGGCCTTGGCCTGTTGTGTGGCGGTTTCGATGGAGCGGTTGAGTTCGCCCCGGCGCGCCTCCAGGCTGCGCTGCGAGAACGTGGCCTCCTGCGCCTGGCGCTCCAGCGTGCGCTGCTGTTCGCGGCAGGCGGTGAGCTTGCGTTCGGCCTCGATGACCTTGTCGCCCAGCTGGGCCTCGCGCTCCTGGCTGTCGGCCAGCTGCATGTCCAGCTCTTCAAAGCGTGCCTCGGCGGCCACGCGGCGTTCCTGCAGGTCGGCCAGCTGGGCTTCGACCTCGGCCAGGTCGCCGTCGATCTGTGCGCTGCGGGCGCGTGTCTGCTCGGCCAGCTGGGTCAGGCGCAGGGTTTCGACCTGCAGCTCGTGGGCGCGGCTTTGTGTTTCGGTGGCTTCGCGGCGTGCGGCAACGAGGCGCTGCGAGGCATCGGCATAGGCCGCTTCCGCACGGACCAACGCGGTGCGTGATTCTTCGGCGATCAGTGCCTGCGCGCGCAATTCTTTTTCGAGGTGCTCGATCTCCTGGGCGCGGGCCAGCATGCCGGACTGCTCGGAGTCCTGCGCGTAAAAGCTCACGCTGTGGGCGCTGACGGCATGGCCCGTGGGTACAAACACCACTTCGCCAGGCTGCAGCGTGCTGCGGCGGGCCAAAGCGTCGTCCAGCGTGGGAGCCGTGTAGCAGCCTTGCAGCCAGTCCACCAACACGGCCCGCAGGCCCGCGTCGTTCAGGCGCAGCAGGTCCGACAGGCGGGCATGGGGGGACGATGTTTCGGGGTGGCCCGCAGCGGGGGCGCTGTAGAAGGCCAGGCGCGCGGGCGGCGCGTCGTTGCCGCCGGAGCCCAGGAAGCCGCGCACCATGTCCAGGCGCCCTACTTCCAAGGCGGCCAGGCGCTCGCGCAGGGCCGCTTCGAGCGCGTTTTCCCAGCCGGGTTCGATGTGGATACGGCTCCACAGGCCCTGCAGGCCATCGAGGCCGTGCTTGGCGAGCCAGGGGCGCAGCTTGCCGTCGGTCTTGACCTTTTCCTGCAGTGCCTTGAGGGCCTCCATGCGGGCCGACAGCTCAGCCTGGCGTGCGCTCTCGCTGTTAACGGCCTGCTGGCGCGCGCGGCGGTCGTCGTCGAGCTGGG
>NZ_QAIM01000486.1:0-6731 GCF_003061035.1 Acidovorax sp. HMWF018 | reverse complement strand
CCTGCAGCTCGTGCAGGCGGGCTGCGGTGGTTTCGGCGATCTCTTGCGCTTCTTCGAGCTGCTCGCGCAAGTTGGTCAGGCGGGCTTCGTCAGGCGCGGCCAGCGCATTGCGGTCGGTGCGCAGGCGCTCGAAGCGGGCGTCGAGCTGGCGGCTTTGCTCGTCAAAGCTGCGCTGCTCGGCAGCGAGTACGCCAATCTGCTGCTGCACCTGCACCACGGCAGTCCGTTGCTCGGCCGTGCGGCTTTGCGCCTGGCGCAGGGCCTCTTCCAGGTCGGGCAGCTGCATGGCTTGTTCTTCGACCTGGGCAGCCAGCAGCTCGGCGCGTTCTTCAGCGTCCACACCCGCACCGGCCAGGTTTTCCAGCTCGATGTCGGCCTCTTCCTTGCGGGTCTGCCACTGCGCGATCTGCTCTGCCAGCTGCACCAGGCGCTGCTCCACGCGCTGGCGGCCCTCGACCACGTAGCGGATCTCCGCTTCGAGCTTGCCGACCTCGGCTGTGGCTTCGTAGAGCTTGCCTTGGGCCTGGTTGACCTGGTCGCCCGCGGCGTAGTGGGCCTGGCGGATGGTTTCGAGGTCCGACTCGACCGCGCGCAGGTCGGCCATGCGCGATTCGAGGTCATTCACGGCCTGCAGGCCATCGAGGCGCACCTTGTTCTGCTGCTCCTCGGCCTCGGCCCGCTTCAGGAACCACAGCTGGTGCTGCTTGAGCGTCGCATCGGCGTGCAACGTGTTGTATTTGGCGGCCACCTCGGCCTGCTTTTCGAGCTTTTCGAGGTTGGCGTTCAGCTCGCGCAGGATGTCTTCGACCCGCGTGAGGTTCTCGCGCGTGTCCGACAGGCGGTTTTCGGTCTCGCGGCGGCGCTCCTTGTATTTGGAGACGCCCGCAGCCTCTTCGAGGAACAGGCGCAGTTCCTCAGGGCGGCTTTCGATGATGCGGCTGATCGTGCCCTGTCCGATGATGGCGTAGGCGCGGGGCCCCAGGCCCGTGCCCAGAAACACGTCCTGCACGTCGCGCCGACGCACGGGCTGGTTGTTCAGAAAGTAGCTGCTGGTGCCGTCACGCGTGAGCACGCGGCGCACGGCCACCTCGCCGTACTGGCCCCACTGGCCGCCTGCGCGGTGGTCGGAGTTGTCAAACACCAGCTCCACGCTGGCGCGGCTGGCCTGCTTGCGGGTGGTGGTGCCGCTGAAGATCACGTCCTGCATGCTCTCGCCGCGCAGCTCGCTGGCCTTGCTCTCGCCCAGCACCCAGCGCACCGCGTCCATGATGTTGGACTTGCCGCAGCCGTTGGGGCCCACCACGCCCACCAGTTGCCCAGGCAGCATGAAGTTGGTGGGTTCAGCGAACGACTTGAAGCCAGAGAGCTTGATCGAGGTAAGACGCACGGATCAGAAGGCGGATAAATGCAGGAGGGACGCGGGGGTCAACCAGGGCGCCGGTGCGCAGTCCCGGCGTAAAGCACACCGGCAGGGCCGGGTGTGGGCAAGGCCGGAATGATACCGCGCCGCCTGCCCGCCCCCCGGCCTCGGGGGCCGTGGGTGGCGCCTGGGGGCACGGCGCAGGCGAAAAATCGGCAAAAATGGCCTGATGCGCTAGTGTGATATGGCTTGTTTGCTATCAAATTTGATAGCCAAAAGCGGGCAACGTCAATGCAGCACACACACCTGGTTACGCCCACCCGACTTGGCCTGGAACAGGGCTTCGTCTGCGCGGGCCACCGCCTGGGGCAGGTGCTGCAGTGCAGAGATTTCGCACGCGCCAATCGACACGGTGAGCTGCTCGGGATCGGTGATGCTCTCCACCGCGCGGCGCAGTTTCTCGGCCACCTTCAGTGCGTCGGGCAGCGCGGTCTGCGGCAGGCAGACCAGAAACTCCTCGCCGCCCCAGCGAATGATCTCGTCGCCACGCCGCAAGGTGTCGGTCAGCACCCGGGCCACCGCCTGCAGGGCCTTGTCGCCCGCGTCGTGGCCAAAACGGTCATTGATGCTCTTGAACCGGTCCAGGTCCATCAACAGGATGGACGAGACGGGCTCAAACAGCGAGGCGCGGTACACGCGCCGGTCGATCAGGTCCACCGCATGGCGGTTGAGCAGCCCGGTGAGCGCATCGTGGTAGGCGGCGCGCTGCAATTCCTGGCGTTCGGCGGCCACAGTCATGAGGGAGCCGAACAGCTCGGCCAGCCCTGCAAACAGGCTGACGCCGACTTCATCAAAGTAGCCATCACGGTCGGCATACAGCACAAAGATGCCGCTGTAGCCATTGAAGGTGGAGGCGATGGGCAAGGCCAGCACGTGGTGGATGTCGTGGTGGCGGGCTGCGTCGCGCCAGGGCCCAAACGGCGAAAACTGCGACACCGTGAAAGGGCCCGCAGACTTGCCGTCCAGCGTGGTGAAGGCAGGGCCAATGCGGGTGAGCAGGTTGCGTTCGATGTTCAGCGATTCGGCATAGGCCGCCGCCGGGCCAGCAAACACCTGCGGGCGGATGGTGTGCGTGTCGGTCGGACCGAACCAGGTCCAGGCCAGGCGGATGTGGCTGGAGACATCCACAATGGCCTGGCATACCCCGCGAATGATCTCCAGCTCGCTGCGCCCCAGGATCAGCTTGGCCGAGCGCTTGAGCAGCATCTCGGCAATCACCGAGCGTTCGCGCTGCGCGTCAAAGCCCTGCGTCAATGGCGAGGGTGCGGGCGGCGAAGGCTTTTTGAAGAACATGAAGGCGGCAGCGGTGGAGCGCCTGCATCATAGGTGGCGCAGCCAGACCGCGGTTGCAAAGGGTTTCCGGCGGCGTGTTGCCACCTGCACTCCGCGCAACACACGCCACCCTGCGCCCGCCGCACGCCGCACGCCCCGCGTCATCCAAGGCGCCCATCCAGGGCGCCATTGGTTCGGCGCACCAGCGCCTCAAACTCCGCCACTGCCACGGGGGGGCTGAGCAGGTAGCCCTGCCAGGCGTGGCAGTGGTGGCGCTCCAGAAACTCGCGCTGCGCCTCGGTCTCCACGCCCTCCGCAATCACGCGCAGGCCCAGGCTGGTGCCCAGTGCCACCACGGTGCGGGCAATGGCCGCGTCATTGGGGTCGGTCAGCACGTCGCGCACAAAGCTCTGGTCGATCTTGAGCTGGTCGAGCGGCAGGCGCTTGAGGTAGCTCAGCGACGAATAGCCCGTGCCAAAGTCGTCCAGCGAAAAGCCCACGCCGTAGCCCTTGAGCTGGCCCATCTTGTCGATGGTGTCTTCCACGTCTTGCAGCAGCAGGCCTTCAGTCATCTCCAGCTTGAGCTGGTTGCCGTCGGCCCCCGCACCCGCCAGCGCCGCGAGCACCTGGGCAACAAAGCCGCTTTGGTGGAACTGCCGTGGGCTCACGTTCACGGCCAGGCTCAGCAAGGCAAGGTCGGGCTGCTGGGCCCATGCGGCCAGCCGCCGACAGGCTGCCTGCAGCACCCACTCGCCGAGCGGCAGGATCAGGCCGGTTTCTTCGGCCAGCGGGATGAAATGCGCGGGCGAGATGAATCCATCGCGCGGGTGCCGCCAGCGCAGCAGCGCCTCGGCCCCGGTAATGCGGCCGTGGTCGATCTGGGGTTGGTAGTACAGCTCGAACTGGCCCTGGGCCAGGCCCACCCGCATGTCCAGCTCCAGCGTGGCGCGGGCGCTGACCGCAGCCTGCATCTGGGGGTCATAAAAGCGCAAGGTGTCCCGCCCCGCGTTCTTGGCCTGGTACAGCGCCAGGTCGGCACGCTTGAGCAGCTCGTCCACGGTCTCGCGCGTGCCACTGTAGATGGTGACACCCATGCTCAGCGAGCTGTGGTGCGCAGCGCCGTCGATCTGGTAAGGCTCGCGCAGCACACCCAGGATGCGCTGACCTACGTCCTCGGCGCGTGCTGCGGCCTCCTCGGGGCTGTCGCCCAGGTCTTCCAGCACCACCACAAATTCGTCGCCGCCCTGTCGGGCCACGGTGTCGTCTTCATGCACACAGCCGCGCAAACGGTGCGCCACCTGCAACAGCAAGGCATCGCCCCGGTCGTGGCCCCGGGTTTCGTTCACCGTCTTGAAGTTGTCGAGGTCCAGCATCAGCAGTGCACCACTGCGCTGGTGGCGCGCGCTGGTGGCCAGCGCCTGCTGCAGCCGGTCCATCAGCAGACGGCGGTTGGGCAGGCGGGTGAGCGGGTCGTAGTAGGCCAGCTGGTTGATCTCTTCCTCGGCGGCTTTGCGCTCGCTCAGGTCCTGCATGGTGATCAGGCGCCCCCCCTCGACAAAAATGCCGGAGATCTCCACCGGCTTGTACTTGCCGTCCGCGCAGCGGATCGTGTACTCGGCCAGCGGGATCACGCCCAGGTGCCTGGTGTCCAGCAGCCTCTGGCGGATCGCATCGCGCTCCGCAGCGTCGGGGTAGGCGCGCTGCCACCAGGTGTCGGTGTCGGGCACCTCCTCCTGCGTGTAGCCGCAGATCTGGACATACCGCTGGTTGCGAAAGCTGATGAGCCCATCGTCCTGCACCAGACACAGGCCCATGGGCAGGCGCTCCAGAATGCTGCGCAGGCGTTGTTCATTGGCCCGCAGGTTTTCTTCCATGCGCTTGCGCGCAGTGATGTCCTGCACCACGGCAATGTGGTGGCCGGGCGCGGAGCCTGACGCCCACATCGACGACACGGTCAGGTCGCCCCAGACCTCGTGCCCGTCCTTGTGGATGTAGCGTTTTTCCAGCCGGTACTCGGGCACATCACCGCTCTGCAGCCGCCTCACTTGCGCCATGTCCGCTGCCAGGTCATCGGGGTGGGTGAGGCTCTGAAAGGTCATGCCCACCATTTCCTCCGGGCTGTACCCCAGGATGTCGGCGTAGCGCTGGTTGACGCGCACAAACTGGCCCGTGGCCGAGTCCACCTGTGCGACACCCACGGTGGCCTGGTTGAAGAGCGCACCGAACCGCTCCTCACTCTCGCGCCGGGCATCGTCGGACAGCTGGGCGCGCACCAGCGCCAGGGTGCGCTGGCGCACCAGCAGGGCCACGACGGAAGCCAGCAACAACGACACCACCGCGGCCGCCAGCCCGGCCAGCCACGGCAAGCGCGTTTCCGACGCCGTCAGGAACGACCGGGTCGGGTAGAAGGTCAGCTGCCAGCGCCGGTCATGCACACCCAGCTCACGCACCAGGGGCCGCACACCGGGCAGGCCCGAGGCCGTCTGCTCCAGCAGGGGGCGCACCATGGCATCGCCCGAGTCCGGACGCACCGGCCCCAGGTCCGCCATGGCGACAGCGATGCCGTTCAGAAACCCCTGGCTGCCCAGCCCCTGCACCAGGTCATAGACCCGCAGGGTGGACGCCACCGCTCCCACAAAACGCTGCTCGGCCGTGCCGGCGGTGGGGTCGAACACCGGCACGCGGATGACGATGCCTGCGCGATGTGTTGTCTCCTGAAGCAGATCGAACGGGGCAGACACCACGGTCTGCCCACTATCACGGCTGTAGCGCATGGCGGCCAGGTTGGCGGGCTGGGCACTGATATCCAGGCCCAGCACCCCTTCATTGCCGAACATGGGCCAGAGATACTCGGCCACAAAGTACTCGGCACGCTCGCCGGGTGGGTGGATCTTGAACTGGGGCAAGCCGTCGGGTGACAACGAAGTGTCCGCCCTCACCCTGGCCTCGTAGGCCTCGCGCTCACGCCCAGGCACCCAGCGCGTGAAAGACAGGTTGCGAACGCCGGGGTAGCGCTGGCCCACCTCCATCTCGCTGGCGGCCCGTTCAAAGTCCAGGCGCGACAAGCGGGGGTTGGCCGTGAACAGACCCCGCAGGCCGTTGACCACCTCGGTGTGACCGGCAATGCGCTGGCTCAGCGCCTCGGCAAACGCCCGCGTCTCCTGGGTGAAGCGCGCTTCTTCGATCTGCGCCATCGACGCGGCCTGGTGTTGCGCCAGCCACAGGCTCACCACCAACCCCAGAACGGCCACACCCATGCCCGCCACCCAATGCCGATAGCGGCTTGGGGGTGCGAGGGCAGCCAGCGGGGAAGCAGTGGAAGAAGTCAGAGACGTGCCTTTGCTTTGCTGGCCGGGGAGCCGACCAGACACCATGCAAATTGCGCAGGATAGCGGCAATCCAGCCGCTGTGGAGCCAACATTTGGTTACGGCCAAAAATTTAAGAAAAAAGTGCCTCTAGCGCCACAGCGACTTACCTCACAAGCTATGAAATGATGAGCATATTTCGCCACCAGAACGCCCACGGGTTTACCCGACGACTGCCCCTGGCGCCACGGGGTACGGCGCAAAACGGCTGCGGTTTTCATTCACATCCAACGCCCGCCCGATGGGCGGAAACGCGCGTTGCGGACAGGCATCGCGCTCGCACACCTTGCAGCCCATGCCAATCGGTACGGCGGCCTCGGGGTTGGCCAGGTCCAGCCCACGGGAATACACCAGCTGCGGTGCATGCCGGATGTCGCAGCCCAGTGCCACCGAGAACTCCTTGCCCGGCACGCCCCACCCGCCCCCAGTGCGCGACACCGCGCGGGCCACCCACAGGTAGGCGCGGCCATCGGGCATGCGCGCCACCTGCGGCACGGTGCGGCCCGGCTGGGCAAAAGCCTCGTACACGTTCCACAGCGGGCAGGTGCCTCCGATCTTGCTGAAGTGAAAGTGTGTGGCCGACTGCCGCTTGCTGATGTTGCCCGCGCGGTCCACGCGGATGAAGAAGAACGGTACGCCGCGCGCGCTGGGGCGTTGCAGCGTGGACAGGCGG
>NZ_QAIM01000485.1:0-1827 GCF_003061035.1 Acidovorax sp. HMWF018 | reverse complement strand
TTCCCCTGCGGGCCCTGCGCAGCCGCCAGTGGCAACCCGGCCTGCCCAGCGTGCTGGTCACCGGCGGGGTGCACGGCTACGAGACGAGCGGCGTGCACGGCGCGCTGCGGTTTGTTGACACGCAGGCCGAGCGCTTTGCCAGCCGTGCCAACCTGCTGGTGGTGGCGTGTGTGAGTCCCTGGGCGTACGAGCGGTTTCAGCGCTGGAACTTTGACGCCATCGACCCCAACCGGTCGTTCCGCGAGGGCTCGCCCGCGCAGGAGTCCGCGGCCCTCATGCGCCTGGTGGCGCCACTGCACGGCCAGTTTGCCGCCCACATCGACCTGCACGAAACCACCGACACCGACGAATCCGAATACCGCCCCGCCGTGGCCGCGCGCGACGGCAAGGTGTTCGAGCCCGGCAGCATCCCCGACGGCTTTTACCTGGTGGACGACGCCGACAACCCGCAGCCCGCCTTCCAGCAAGCCATCATCGAGGCCGTCAGCCGCGTCACACACATTGCGCCTGCGGACGACAAGAACCAAATCATCGGCTCGCCCGTGGTGGCCCCGGGTGTCATCCACTACCCGATGAAGCAGTGGGGCCTGTGCGCGGGCATCAGCGGCGCGCGCTACACCACCACAACGGAGGTCTACCCCGACAGCCCCCGCGCCACGCCCGAGCAGTGCATTGAGGCGCAAGTGGCGGCGGCCTGTGCGGCGGTGGAGTTTGTGCTGGCCGACGCGCAACTCTGAGAGTTGCGGCCCTGTGCGGCACGGCTTCGTATTTTTGGTGCTTTCTTGGCGCTCGTTACTCAGCGCTTCCCAAAGCGCCCAGCAGCCGGGCACTCACCTCAGCCGCATCCAGCGCCGCGAACGCCATGTTGTGCTGCTCCGTCAGCGGCCCATGGCCCGGCTCCATGCGGCCTGCGGCGTCGTAGCCCATGGCCTTGAACTTCCACACCCCGCCGACCGACTTCAGCGAGCCCACATGCGCGCCATCGGCCGTGTGCACGGACACCACGGCGGCGTTGATGGGCAATAGCTGCAATGGCCCTGCCAGCGGGCCTGGCGGTATGTGGGCGAAAGTGGGGTGTTTCAATCCTGCTCGTCCAGCAGAGTCTGTACCGCGCGCAGCAAGGCGGGCAGGGCCGTTTGGGTGATGTTCCACACGGTACTCACGTTCACCGTGGCGTAGCCGTGGATGAGTTGGTTGCGAAACGCCACGATCTGCGCCAGGTCAGGTATGCGGGCGGCCATGGCCGTATCCAGCTTGGACAGTTGGTTGAGTGCTTCGCCAATGATTTCAAATTTGCGCTCTACCGCCGCCTGGGCCATGGCGTTGGCGCCATAGGCTGCTGCATCCATGCCCTGGGTAAAAGACTCAATGGCGGCAGCCGCCTCGCGCACATCCCACAAGAAGGCGCGCGGGTCACGCTGCATACACAGCCTCGCGGTGGCGGTTGATGTTGGCTAGCACGTACGGGTTGCGCACAGCGCCGGGTTCCACCAGGTCCACGCCCCGGCCCAGCAGTGCTTCCAGATCGGCCTTGGCGCCAAAAATGGAGTGGAGCCCGGGCTCAATGCCCGGAGCAAACTCCACCAGAAAGTCGGCGTCGCTGTGGGCGGGGTCAAAGTCACTGGCCCGTGCCGCCGAGCCAAACACCTCCAGCCGCCGAATGCCGTAGCGCTGGCAGATAGCGGCAATGCCGGTCCGGTATTGGGCGATGGCGGGATGCATGGGCGCAGTTTAAGGCTACGCTGAACAAGCCCTCGAAATTTCCCGCGCGAACGCGGAAGACGCCATTTTTTGGATTTTGTGGCCTCTTGCGCCGCCCATTTGGGC
>NZ_QAIM01000484.1:2617-4418 GCF_003061035.1 Acidovorax sp. HMWF018 | reverse complement strand
TGGTGGGGCTCCTCTCTGAGGGGGGGGGTAGGTGCTCTGGCCCGGTGAAGGTGCAGCGGGCACGGTGGGGCACGGTCACTGTAGAGAGGGGCTGCTGACAACGGCCTGGCAGCAGATGTCAGGCCGGGGTTAGCCCGGGCTGCGGGCACCGGCCTGCAGGGCCTGCACGGCAGCTACCAGCACGCCGGTGGCTTCTTCGGCGCTGAGCAGTCCGGCGCTCACGAATGCGCCGTTCACCACCACCGCAAGCTGGGCGGCCAGTTGCTCCGGGTGGGGGGCCTTCAACCGCACCGCGATGTCGTGCAGGCGGCCCCGCAGCGCCTGCATGTGCCGCTGGGCCACGTGCCGTGCAGGGTGGTCCTGCTCGGCAAATTCAGCGGCCACGTTGATCTGGGGGCAGCCCCGGTAGTTGGAGCGGGCCAGGCGCTCGCCAATCCAGCGCATGTGGGCCTCCAGCTCCCCAGCGGGGTCATCGGCGAACTGGGCCGCCACGCTGTCCCATTGGTCCCAGAACTCGACGTCTTCCCGCTCCAGGAAGGCCACGATGAGGTCGTCCTTGGTGGGGAAGTAGCGGTACAGGCTGGTCTTGGCCACGGCGGCTTCCAGCACGACCAGGTCCACGCCCACGGCGCGCACGCCGCGTTCATAGAACAGCCGGGACGCGGTGTCGAGGATGCGGCTGCGGACATCGGCGGCGGGCTCGGCCACAGCGGCCGGGCCGCTGGTGGGGGAGAGGTCTCTGGTGGAACGGGAATTTGTGGTGCGCATGCTTGACATGATACAGACCTGTCTGTAATCTTCAAAAAACAGACAGGTCTGTATCGTCAAATTTCAACCACCCACCCAACGCAAAGGATGACCATGAACCCGCAACAACACCGCCCCATCGCTGTTTACGGCGCCACCGGCCACACCGGCCAATTTGTCGTGCAGGAAGCACAGCGCCGCGGGCTGCCCGTGGTGGCCGTGGGGCGCAGCGCCGCCCGGCTGGACGAGGTGTTTGCCCCTGGCGTGACCCGGCGCATCGCCGATCTGGCCGACCCCAAGAGCCTGGAACAGGCGTTTGCCGGCTGCGCCGTGGTCATCAACTGCGCGGGCCCCTTTCTCGACACGGCTGCCCCGGTGGCGCAGGCCGCGCTGCGGGCAGGCTGCCACTACATCGATGTGACGGCCGAGCAGGCGAGTGCGCAGGCCAGCCTGGCCGATTTCGATGCTCCGGCCCGCGCTGCGGGCAAGGTGGTGATTCCGGCCGCCGCCTTCTATGGCGGTCTGGCCGACCTGCTGGCCAGCGCGCTGGCCAGGGCCGGCACCATCGACGAGATCACTGTGGCGATCGGGCTGGACCGCTGGTGGCCCACCGCCGGCACGCGCAAGACAGGCGAGCGCAACACCGTGCCGCGCCAGGTGGTGGCCCAAGGGCGCTTGGTGCCGCTGGTGCCGTCTGAGCACGTGCCGGACTGGGCGTTTGCCGCGCCCCTGGGCAGCCAGGCCATGGTGGAGATTCCGTTCAGCGAGGTCATCACCATTGCCCACCACCTGCCGGTGGGCCACATCCGCTCGCTGCTCAACCGCTCGGCGCTGCAGGATATCCGCGACACCGGCACCCCGCCGCCCACCGCCACGGACGACAGCGGACGCTCTGCGCAGCGCTTCGAACTGATGGTGCAGCTGGTGCAGGGTGGCCAGACCCGCACCGCTGGCGTCCGCGGGCAGGATATCTACGCCGTGACGGCGCCCATCGTGGTCGAGGTGGCCCTGCGCCTGCTGGCGCCTGCCTACGCCCACAGCGGCGCACTGGCCG
>NZ_QAIM01000484.1:0-2607 GCF_003061035.1 Acidovorax sp. HMWF018 | reverse complement strand
GCGGTGGACCCTGTGGACATGCTGCGCGCGTTGCACGGCACGGCGCTGGAGGTGTTCGGCGACGCCTTGCCCGGCTGATGTCCAGGGGCGCTCAGGGCAGCTGCACGGTCTCCGCCAGATGCCCGTACACCGCTGCAATCCGCCGCAGGTGCCGCGACTCCGGGTGGGTCAGCAGCCACAGCTCGGTCTCGCCGTCGGCCAGCGCACCCGTGAGCGGGCGCAGGTCGCTGCGGCCCTGGGCCAGAAAGAGGGGCAGCACCCCCACGCCCATGCCCAGGGCCACCAGTTCCATCACGGTGAGCAGGCTGTTGACGCGGTAGGTGGGCTGTGCCCTGGGGTATTGCTTCTTGCGCCAGCGCACCGAGGGGTGGTCGGGCAGGGCGTCGTCGGGCGCAATCCAGGCGGCGCGGCCTGCCTCCACATCTGACAGGGCCAGCGGGCTGGCGGTGCCTGCGTAGAGGGCCGAGCGGATCATGCCCAGCTGCCGCCCCACCAGGTGCTGTGGCGGGCGCTTGGTGGCGCGCACGGCGATGTCGGTGTCGCGCCGCGTCAGGCTCACCAGCTCGTTGCCGGCGTGCAGCTCGTACACCAGGGCCGGGTGCCGGGGCTGCAGCATCTGCAGGGCCGGGGCGATGAGGCCGTGCAGGATGGTGTCGGTGGTGGAGATGCGCACCGTGCCCGACACCTGCTCTGGCTGCGCCTGTGCGGCAGAGCGCGCGGCCTCCAGGGCGGCTTCCACCCGCTCGGCCTGTTCGGCCAATGCCTGGGCCAGTTCCGAGGGGCGGTAGCCGGCGCGCGACCGGTCGAACAGCGACTGGCCCAGCCCCCGTTCGATGCGCTGGATGGCGCGGAACACCGTGGACGCATCCACACCCAGTCGCTCACCGGCGGCCGCCAGGGTGCCGGTGCGCACCATGGCCAGCAGCACTTCCAGCTCGGCCGCGCCCAGTTGGTATTGCGATGATGCAATGGTTGATTTCATGGGTGCTTATTTTGTTTGCGTTGTTGCAAGCATAGATTCTGCCTGTCGCCGGGCCTTGCCGTGTACCGATGGGTGTCTGTGGCTGCCAAGGGGCGACATATTCCAACCGTTTTTACAGAAAGCCCCGTTCCCATGAAGCTTTACTACGCCCCCGGTGCCTGCTCGCTCGCCGTCCACATTGCCCTGCGCGAGGTCGGCGTTGCGTTCGATCTGGTCAAGGTGGACCTGGTGCGCCACACCACCGAGACCGGCGCCAACTATCTGGACATCTCCCCGCGCGGCTATGTGCCCCTGCTGGAGCTGGCCGACCAGTCGCGCCACACCGAGGCAGCGGCGCTGCTGCAGTACGTGGCCGACCTGGACCCGGCGCGCGCACTCATCGGCCAGCCCGGCTCCAGCGAGCGGCTGGCCGTGCTGGAGTGGCTCACCTTCGTCAGCACCGAACTGCACAAGGGCTTCAGCCCCTGGCTGTGGCACAAGGAGACGGCCGACTCCACGCGCCAGGCCGTCAAGGCCAAGCTGGCCGTGCGTTTTGCCGAGATGGAGGCCGTGCTGTCGCGCAGCGACTTTCTGGCAGGCGGCTACAGCGTGGCCGATGCGTATGGCTTCACCATCGTCAATTGGTCGCACCTGCTGGGCATCCCGCTCACTGCCTACCCGCACCTGCAGGCCTGGATGGCACGCGTGGCGGCCCGCCCGCAGGTGCAGGCTGCGCTGCGGGCTGAGGGGTTGCTGTCGTGATGGCCCAGACCACAGCGCCCGCTGCGCTCACTCTGGTCTCGCACGCGCTGTGCCCCTATGTGCAGCGCGTGGCCATCGTGCTGCACGAAAAGGGCCTGGCGTTCGAGCGCCGCACCATCGACCTGGCCCGCAAGCCCGACTGGTTCCTGGCCCTCTCGCCGTTGGGCAAGACCCCGGTCCTGCAGGTGCGCGGCCAGAGCCTGTTCGAGTCGGCCGTGATCTGCGAATACCTGGACGAGGTGGCCATGCCCGTGCTGCACCCGCCAGATCCGCTGCAGCGCGCACGCCACCGGGCGTGGATGGAGTTTGGCTCTGCGGTGCTGAACACCATCGGCGGCTTCTACGCCGCAGCGGATGAGGCCACGCTGCAGGCCCGCGCGCAGGACCTGCGCAGCCGTTTTGTGCAGATCGAAGAGGCCCTGGGCCAGCGCAGCGTGCCGGGGCCGTACTTTGCCGGGCCGGACTTTGGCATGGTGGATGCGGTGTTCGGCCCCGTGTTCCGGTACTTCGACGTCATCGACACCTTGCCGGGCATGGATGACCCGGGGCTCTGGCAAGGTTTGCCGCTGGTGCAGCAGTGGCGCGCCGCGTTGGCGGCACGCCCTTCGGTGCAGCAGGCCGTGGGTGCGGACTATGCCGAGGGCTTGCGGGCCTTTTTGCGCGCGCGTGGGTCAGCGCTGTCGCGGCGCATGCAGGCGGTGGCCGCCTAGGCCCCGCACGCCTGCCGGCTCAATCCGCCCAGGTGCCCGGCGCCAGCCCGTCCAGCGTGTACGGCCCGATGGCCGAGCGGATGAGCCGCAGCGTGGGGTGGCCCACGGCGGCCGTCATGCGGCGCACCTGGCGGTTGCGGCCTTCGCGAATGATGAGTTCGATCCACGCGGTGG
>NZ_QAIM01000483.1:1684-9017 GCF_003061035.1 Acidovorax sp. HMWF018 | reverse complement strand
GTGGGGCGGGTGGCGGGGTCTCTGGAGTGCTCATGGCTCCAAGCATACAGACTGGGAGCGTGAACACGCCCTGAGGGCAATCCTGTCGTGTGCATCGGGCGTTAACTCCACCACCGCCACCATAGAACCGATTCAGGGGGCGTCAGGCTTTGCGCTGCAGATGGGCCTCGCGCTGGAACAGCTCGGCCGCCCAGTCCACAAACGCGCGCACCTTGGCGCTCAGGTGGCGGTTGGGCGGGTACACCACATACACAGGCAGCAGGGGTTGGGTCCAGTCGGGCAGCAGCTGCACCAGGGCTCCGCTGGCGAGGTAGCGCTGGGCTTGCCAGCTGGTGATCTGGCCAATGCCCAGGCCCGCCACGATGGAGGTCACGTAGGCGTTGGCCTCGTTCACGCTCAGCTGGTAGGGGCCGGTGATGTCGATGGACTCATCACCCCGGCGAAACTCCAGCGGGTAGTGCCGCCCGCTTTGGGGCGAGAAGTAGATCACGCTGGCATGTTTCTCCTCGATCTCCAGCGGGTGCGTGGGTGTGCCCTTGCGCTCCAGGTAGGCGGGTGCGGCGACGGTGATGAACTCCAGGTTGCCAATGCGGCGCGCCACCAGTGACTGGTCGCTCAGCTCGCCCCCCCGGATCACGCAGTCCACGTTGTCCCCGATCAGATCCACCGTGCGGTCGCTCACACCCAGGTCCACCTGGATGTCCGGGTAGCGGGCATGAAACTCCGCCAGTTGCGGAATGATGAGCAACTGGGCCACCGACGTGCCCACGTCGATGCGCAGCCGCCCGCGCGGGTTGGCGCGCGCGTTGGTCATGCTGGCCTCGATGTCGTCCAGGTCGGTCAGCAGCCGCACCGTGCGGTCGTAATAGGCCGCGCCATCGGGTGTCACGGTCACGCGGCGGGTGGTGCGGTTGAGCAGCTTCACGCGCAGCCGCTCCTCCAGCGCCTGCACATGCTTGGTCACCGTGGCTTTGGGCAGGCTCAGCGAATCCGCTGCCCGGGTAAACGTGCCGGCCTCCACCACCCGCACGAATATGCGCATGGCCTGTATCTGGTCCATGGCTTCTCCTTGAGTCATCAGCACCCAGATTGGGTGCTGAGGAATTCTCACACGGGCGCCCCGGTTTGATTGTTGAGCTTTTGGAAACAGTGCGGTGGTGTTTGACCTGTTTATCAGAAAGGCCCAAGCCACTACATTTCATCCATCGTCAACCGACCTTCCACCTATCCACCTACCTACTGGGTACCTGCCATGCAGCCCGACCGCCCGTCTTCATCCTCTTTGCCCACGCAGCCCGCTGCGGCGCCCGCCAAGGCGTCCGGGGTGGCTGCGTCCGTCTGCACCGATTCCACCATTGAGGTGGCCCAGGGGCAGGACGTGGAAGTGCGCATGTACGGCCGCAAGAAGACCGGCCAGGCGTCACCGGTGGTCGTGCACTTCCACGGCGGGGCCTTCATGTCGGGCGATCTGGACAACGGCTGCACGGTGGCTTCTCTGCTGGAGAGTGCCGGGGCAGTGGTGGTGTCGGTCGCGTATCCGCTCACGCCCTTTCCGCAGCCGGTGGACACGGGTTACGGTGTGCTCAAGTGGGTGCACAAGCACCGCACCAAGCTCGGCGGGCAGGGCGCCGCCGTGTACCTGGCGGGCGAAGAGGCCGGTGGCAACCTGGCGGCGGCCGTGGCACTGATGGCGCGTGACCAGTCTCACCCCCCGCTGGCCGGGCAGATCCTGCTGTCGCCCATGCTGGACCCCTGTGTGGGCACCGCGTCGCTGCGCGAGGCCACGGGGGACTCCACGGGCTGCAAGTGGACCGAGGGCTGGCGCAACTTTCTGCGCTGCCCGCGCGATGCCGAGCACCCCTATGCGGTGCCTGCCGGTGCGCAGCGCCTGGCGGGGCTGCCCCCCACGCTGATCCTGGTGGGCGACACCGACCCCATGCACGACGAGGCGCTGGCCTACGCGGCCCGGCTGGAGGCTGCCGGCCTGCCGGTCACGCGCCACGTGTTCTCCAAGAACCCGCAGTGGCCCGATGCCCTGCTGCAGACTGGCCCGCATGAATGTCCGTGTGCGGCGGGTGCGCAGGAGCAGTTCCGGCAGTTCTTTGCCTCCACGCGAAGTCCGGTGCCGTCCTGACGACGGCCCCTGACACCTTCTCACCCCCCTGACAGCCGCTGACCTCCACCCGGGTGGAGGCAGAGAAACGCGGGCTCGGCGCGAGCCCCATTCCCTTTTTGCATCTTGATTTCCGGCCTGGCGTGCCGGAGGGGAAACGCTTGCCCGGCGTTGCCCGCTCCGCATGCCCTAGAGCCCACGTTAGCCACTCAAACGACACGGAGGAAAGAACACACCATGCATGCACCCCTGATCCCGTTGGCCTGCGGCCGCTGTCACAGCGCACCTGGCCGCACCGTCTTTTGACGTGGCACGCAGGCCGCCCCGGCGTTTGTCGCCGGGGTATTGACCTTTCCACCGTGTCATTGCCGAGACTTCATTTCGCGCCCTTTGCATTGACACCTGCCGAGCGCAGCCCACAGGCGCCAGCGCACGGCATACAAGTTTCACAGCGTGCTCCACAAGGGCACACCTACTGATCGAAAGTGACCATGAACTTCCCATCCTTCTCCAAGTTCTCCCAGCGCCGCCCCCTGGGTCTGGCCACCCTTGCCACGGCCGTGACGGCCACCGTGGCGGCTGCTGTTCTGGTGTTTCAGGCACCCGTGGCGCAGGCGGATAGCGCCCCCGCAGCACCGCCCGCCATGCCGGTGTCGGTGGCTGCCGTGCTGCAAAAAGACATCGCCCTGTGGGACGAGTTTTCCGGCCGGCTCGAAGCCGTGCAGCGCGTGGATGTGCGCCCCCGCGTCTCGGGCGCCGTGCAGGCCGTGCACTTCCGCGAAGGCTCGCTGGTCAAGCAGGGCGACCTGCTGGTCACGGTGGACCCAGCCCCCTACGCCGCGGAGGTGGACCGCGCCGAAGCCCAGGTGGTCGCTGCACAGGCCCGCCTGTCGTACACCCGCAGCGAACTGGAGCGCGCCACGCGCCTGCTCGAAGAAAAAGCCATTGCCCAGCGCGAACATGACGAGCGCCTGAACGCCCAGCGCGAGGCCGATGCCAACCTGCGCGCCGCCCAGGCCGCGCTGCAGACCGCGAAGCTGAACCTGGGCTACACCCAGGTGCGTGCCCCTGTGGCGGGCCGTGTGGGCCGCATCGAAGTCACCGTGGGCAACTTGGTGGCGGCCGGCGCGGGCGCCCCGGTGCTGACCACGCTGGTGTCGGTCAGCCCCATCTACGCGAGCTTCGACACCGATGAGCAGATCGTGGTGAAGGCCCTGGCCGACCTGCAAAGCGGCCAGCGCGGCAATAGCGCCCGCCAGCTCATCGAGCGCATCCCTGTCCAGATGGGCACGGGCACCACGGGCGGCACGCCGCACGCCGGTCGTTTGCAGCTCATCGACAACCAGGTCGATGCCAAGAGCGGCACCGTGCGCGTGCGCGCCGTGTTCGACAACGAAGACGGCTCGCTCATCCCCGGCCAGTTCGCCCGCATCCGCATGGGCCAGGCCCGCAACACCCAGGCGCTGCTCATCAACGAGCGTGCCGTGGGCACCGACCAGAACAAGAAGTTCGTGATGGTGGTGGGCGAGGGCAACAAGGCCGAGTACCGCGAGGTCACCCTGGGCGCGCCGATTGACGGCCTGCGCGTGGTCACCTCGGGCCTCAAGGCGGGCGAGAACATCGTCGTCAACGGCCTGCAGCGCGTGCGCCCCGGTGCCGTGGTGGCGCCACAGCCTGTGCCCATGACCGCCAAGGCCGAGATTGCGGGTGATCGCAAGGAAGCCAAGAACGCCGCCAAGTCGCCAGCCGCCTGAGCGCGCTGGACACCAGGAATTTGCATCCATGAACCTGTCCCGCTTTTTCATCGACCGCCCCATCTTTGCCGGGGTGCTGTCGGTGCTCATCTTCCTCGGGGGGCTCATCGCATTGCGCGGTCTGCCCATCTCTGAATACCCTGAAGTCGCGCCGCCCTCCGTGGTGGTGCGCGCACAGTACCCGGGCGCGAACCCCAAAGTGATCGCCGAGACCGTGGCTACGCCGCTGGAGGAGTCCATCAACGGCGTGGAAGGCATGCTCTACATGGGCAGCCAGGCCACCACCGACGGCGTGATGACGCTGACGGTGACCTTTGCCCTCGGCACCGACCCCGACAAGGCCCAGCAGCTGGTGCAGAACCGCGTCTCGCAGGCCGAGCCGCGCCTGCCCGAGGAAGTGCGCCGCCTGGGCGTCACCACCGTCAAGAGCGCGCCGGACCTGACCATGGTTGTCCACCTGGTCTCGCCCAACAACCGCTACGACATCGACTACCTGCGCAACTACGCGGTGCTCAATGTGAAGGACCGCCTTGCGCGCATCCAGGGCGTGGGCCAGGTGCAGATCTTCGGCGGTGGCGACTACTCCATGCGTGTGTGGCTCGACCCGCAAAAGGTCGCGCAGCGCGGCCTCTCGGCCAGCGACGTGGTGACCGCCATCCGCGGTCAGAACGTGCAGGCGGCCGCCGGCGTGGTGGGCGCATCGCCCGGCCTGCCCGGCGTGGACCTGCAACTGTCCATCAACGCCCAGGGCCGCCTGCAGACCGAAGAAGAGTTCGGCGACATCATCGTCAAGACCGGTGCGGACGGTGCGGTGACGCGCCTGCGCGACATCGCCCGCCTGGAGCTGGGCGCGGCCGACTACTCGCTGCGCTCGCTACTTAACAACGACCCCGCCGTGGGCATGGGCGTGTTCCAGGCGCCGGGCTCCAACGCGCTCGACATCTCGTCGAACGTGCGCAAGACCATGGACGAGATCCAGAAGAACATGCCCGAAGGCGTGGAGTACCGCATTGCGTACGACCCCACGCAGTTTGTGCGCGCATCGATCAAGTCGGTGATCCACACGCTGCTCGAAGCCATCGCCCTCGTTGTGCTGGTGGTGATCCTGTTCCTGCAGACGTGGCGCGCCTCCATCATCCCGCTGCTGGCTGTGCCGGTGTCGGTGGTGGGTACGTTTGCCGTGCTGCACCTGCTGGGCTTCTCGATCAACGCGCTCTCCCTGTTCGGGCTGGTGCTGGCCATCGGCATCGTGGTGGACGATGCCATCGTGGTGGTGGAGAACGTCGAGCGCAACATCGAGGCGGGCCTGACCCCGCGCGAGGCCACCTACCGCGCCATGCGCGAAGTCTCCGGCCCCATCATTGCCATCGCACTGGTGCTGGTGGCGGTGTTCGTGCCACTGGCTTTCATCAGCGGGCTCACGGGCCAGTTCTATCGCCAGTTCGCGGTGACGATCGCGATCTCCACGGTGATCTCGGCGATCAACTCGCTGACCCTGTCGCCCGCGCTGTCAGCGCTGCTGCTCAAGGGCCACGACGAGCCCAAGGACGCGCTCACGCGCGGCATGGACAAGGTGTTCGGTGGCCTGTTCCGTGGCTTCAACCGCATGTTCCATCGGGGCTCTGAAGCGTATAGCGGCGGGGTCAAGCGTGTGATCGGCCGCAAGGCGCTGATGTTTGTGATCTACCTCGCGCTGGTGGGTGCCACCGTGGGCCTGTTCAAGATCGTGCCCGGCGGCTTCGTGCCCGCGCAGGACAAGCAGTATCTGATCGGCTTTGCGCAGCTGCCCGACGGCGCCACGCTGGACCGCACCGAGAACGTGATCCGCCGCATGGGCGAGATCATGAAGGAGAACCCGAACGTTGAAGACGCGATTGCCTTCCCCGGCCTGTCGATCAACGGCTTCACCAACAGCTCCAACTCCGGCATCGTGTTCGCCACGCTCAAGCCCTTTGCCGAGCGCACCCGTGCCGACCAGAGCGGCGGCGCCGTGGCAGGCCAGCTGAACCAGGCGTTTGGCAGCATCCAGGACGCGTTCATCGCCATGTTCCCGCCGCCCCCGGTGGCGGGCCTGGGCACCACGGGCGGCTTCAAGCTGCAGATCGAAGACCGTGCCTCGCTGGGCTATGAAGCCATGGACAACGCGGTGAAGGCCTTCATGGCCAAGGCCTACCAGACGCCCGAGCTGGCGGGGTTGTTCACCAGCTGGCAGGTCAACGTGCCGCAGCTGTACGCCAACATCGACCGCACCAAGGCACGCCAGCTCGGCGTGCCCGTGACGGACATCTTCGACACGCTGCAGATCTACCTGGGCAGCCTGTACGCCAACGACTTCAACCAGTTTGGCCGCACCTACAGCGTGCGCGTGCAGGCCGATGCGGCCTACCGTGCGCGGGCCGAAGACGTGGGCCTGCTCAAGGTGCGCTCTGCCACCGGCGAGATGGTGCCGCTGTCGGCGCTGATGAAGATGGAGCCCAGCTTCGGCCCCGAACGCGCCATGCGCTACAACGGCTACCTGGCTGCTGATGTGAACGGCGGCCCCGCACCCGGTTATTCATCGGGCCAGGCCCAGGCCGCCATCGAGCGCATTGCCGCAGAGACCCTGCCCCAGGGCATCACGTTCGAATGGACCGAGCTGACCTACCAGGAGATCCTGGCCGGCAACTCCGCCGTGCTGGTGTTCCCGCTGGCCATCCTGCTGGTGTTCCTGGTGCTGGCCGCGCAGTACGAGAGCCTGACGCTGCCCATCGCCATCATCCTGATCGTGCCCATGGGCATCCTGGCGGCCATGACCGGCGTGTGGCTGAGCAAGGGCGACAACAACGTGTTCACGCAGATCGGGCTCATCGTGCTGGTGGGGCTGTCGGCAAAGAACGCGATCCTGATCGTGGAGTTTGCGCGCGAGCTGGAGTTTGCCGGGCGCACGCCCATACAGGCCGCCATCGAGGCCAGCCGCCTGCGGCTGCGCCCCATCCTGATGACCTCGCTGGCCTTCGTGATGGGTGTGCTGCCCCTGGTGCTGTCCACCGGAGCGGGCGCCGAAATGCGCAGCGCCATGGGCGTGGCGGTGTTCGCCGGGATGATTGGTGTGACGGCCTTTGGCCTGTTCCTCACGCCCGTGTTCTACGTGCTGCTGCGCAAACTGGCTGGCAACCGCCCGCTGGTGGAGCATGGCGCGCATGTGGCGCCTATCTCGCACAACACCGGCACCGGTGGCACCGCGCACCCCGTGCTGGCTGCGCCACGCAAGGAGCACGAATGATGCCCTTGACCACGGTGACAACAACGACCTTTGTGGCCCTAGATGCGCGCTCCACGGTGCACCCGCTGCCGACTGCAACGGGTGAATCGAGCGGGGCAGGAGACCAACCATGACCGATTTGCTATTGAAGAAAAACTCCACCGACGGTGCCCTGGCAGTGCGCAAGCGCAGCCTGCTGGCGCCCCTGGCTGCCGCCCTGGTGCT
>NZ_QAIM01000483.1:940-1674 GCF_003061035.1 Acidovorax sp. HMWF018 | reverse complement strand
GCTTCACGGCAGGGGGCGACGCGCTGCCCACGGCCCCCTGGACGGTGGCCGCCCCCGCCGAGGCGCAGCCACGCGGCGAGTGGTGGCTGGGCTTTCAAGACCCGGTGCTGGCCGACCTGGTATTGCGCGCGGGCACAGCCAACACCAGCATCCAGCAGGCAGCCGCGCGGCTGGCCGAGGCGCGCTCGCTGCTGCGCTCTGCCGATGCCGCGCGCTCGGTGCAAGTGGGCGCCTCGGCCGGTGTGACGCGCCAGGCAGGCGCTGCCACCACGGGCAGCGCAGCACCTGCCACGTTGGGCACGGCGGGGCTCAATGCATCGTACGAGCTGGACCTGTTCGGCCGCCTCTCGCAAACCAGTGACGCCGCGCGGCTGGACGCCGACGCGCGCGAAGCTTTGCTGCAAAGCACGCGCCTCATGGTGCAGTCTGACGTGGCGCAAACCTATCTGCAGCTGCGCGCCGTGCAGGCCGAGCAGGTGCTGGTGCAAGAGAGCCTGGCCGCGTACCGGGACACCCTGCGCCTGACGCAGCGCCGCCTGCAGGCGGGCGATGTGGCCGAGCTGGACGTGGCCCGCGTGCAGACCGAGGTGGCCGCCACCGAGTCCGATGCCCTGGCCTTGCAGCGCCAGCAGGCCCTGCTGACCAACGCGCTGGCCGTGCTGGCTGGCGAGGTGGCCAGCGGCTTTGTGCTGCCGCCTGCGACGGGCGATGCCGCGTTGCCGGTGATCCCGCCT
>NZ_QAIM01000483.1:0-930 GCF_003061035.1 Acidovorax sp. HMWF018 | reverse complement strand
GTGTTGGCGCGTCGTCCCGATGTGTCAGCCGCACAAGCCTCCGTGCTGGCCGCGCAAGCGCGCGTGGGCGTGGCGCAGAAGGCGTGGTTCCCGGCGGTCACGCTCACGGGCAATGCGGGGCATGCGTCGCCCGAGCTGGGCGATCTGTTCAAGTGGTCGGCCCGAGCCTGGGGCGTGAGTGCGCTGCTGTCGCTGCCGATCTTTGACGGCGGTCAGCGCGATGCCCAGATCGAGGGTGCCAAGGCCCGCCTGGAGGCTGCGCTGGCGGACCACCGGGGGCAGGTGCTCAATGCGTTTCGTGACGTGGAGGATCAGCTGACCTCGCTGCGTTTGCTCTCCGGCCAGGCCGAGGCGCAGGGGCGGGCGGTGACGGCCGCGCGGCGGGCGACGCAGTTGTCGGATGTGCGGTATCGCAATGGCTTGGTGAGCCAGTTGGAGTTGCTGGACGCGCGCCGCAGCGAGTTGCGCAATCGGCGGCAGGAGCTGCAGGTGCGGACGGCACAGTATGTGGCGACGGTGGGGTTGATTCGGGCGCTCGGAGGAGGGTGGGGGGATCAGCCTGTGGTGAAAGTGGCGGCTGCGCCGCAGTAGTTTTTGAGCGGTTTAGGCTGCTTGCGCTAGTGAAACATGCCTAGGTAGCTATTGATTTTGTAGTGTCTGGTTGTTGTGCTGATAGGGCCGTACGCCTGGCTTGAGTGCGGAGGCCGGGAGTCGCCCGGCGAGCGAGTAACTTTCTTTTGCTTCGCCAAAAGAAAGTCACCAAAGAAAAGGCGACCCCCAGTCTGCGACCCCTTCGCAACGCGAAGGGGCAAACCTGCGGCGGGGCGGCTGTGGGGTGCGCCGTGGAACTCACTGCGCTGCGTTGCAGCTTCGTTCAGACATCCACGGCGAGTCAGTGCACGAGGCATGGGCGCTCCGACGCCCATGCTC
>NZ_QAIM01000049.1:0-5073 GCF_003061035.1 Acidovorax sp. HMWF018 | reverse complement strand
GGCTTGTGAGCTGGAGGTGGGGGGGAGGTTGACGGGGGTGTTTTCGTTTGGGGACGCTTGGTCGGTAGATGTGACTGTGCGGCGTCTGTGAAACGACACCTGATAGGTGCGGATCGCCTGCACATCAACCCGTTCAACGAACGGCTCCATCAAAGACGCCAGTGCAGCGGTTGGAGCCGGTCGCGGATCTGATCCGGCTTCATGATGCCGGGCACCAAGCTGTCATCGGTTCACCAAGCAGCGCGGCCGCGACAATGACCGGTATCGAGGGAACTTCGGTCCTCCGGGGTAGTGGGCTGCACGTCTCCTAGCCAGCTCACTGCCGAATGTCCGCTGTTCGCGGGAGCCAACTCACGCTCTCGACCCCCAGCGGAAGTTCGCTGTAGTGGGCCGACCCGCCGGAGCCGTCATTCATTCCGCAACGCCGGCGCGCCGACTTTCGGGCAACGCCACCATCACCGGTTGGCCCGGCGTGGTGCAGCCGGTGTCGCAGCACTTCCCTGGCTGCCGGTTCTTCGTTATGCCTCGCTTTTCGTCATGCAGCACGCCGCGCTCCAGCAGACGCTCCACGAGTTCTACCTTCGACCCCACCGGGTAGTTGCGCCAGATCTCCTGCTTCATCGCCGCCGGTGAGCCACCGCCGTGCAGGCTGATCACCGAGTACCAGCCGCCCTGGTAGGAAGCGGTGAGGTCTTCGATGAAGCGCGCCGTCTGGATGCGCTTGTCGTAGGGGATGTCCGGCGTCGCCTGCAGCACCTCGGACAACTTCGCGGCCGTGGCCGGGTTGTGGTCCTCGTCCGGGCCGGGCAAAGCGACGATCAGACCGCCCGACACCTCGTGCGCGATGCGGTGCATGTCGTAGATCTTGGTCGCCAGCAGCAGCTTGCCAATGTTGCTGAACACCGGCTCGGGCATGAACGAGCCGCTGTGCGGGTCCTTCTCCGCGTAGACGCTGGCCGCCACGCCGCAGGCGAAGAAGCTTTCGGTGATGGTGATCAGCTCGACCATCGGGTCGCGCAGGTTGCTCTTCTTGCTCGGGTCCAGCCCGTTGGCCTCGCACATCAGCGCGCCCGCGCCGATCAGCAGGTCACCGAAGCCGGCCCGGGCGGCGATGCAGCTGTGCCGGTGGTGGGTGGCGTAGCTGTAGGTCAGCACATGGCTGTACGCCCATTCGCCGGCGAAAAACACACGGTCCCACGGCACGAACACGCTGTCGAAGATCACGACGGCGGTCGATTGGCCGTACTTGCGCGAGAACAGCGCCTCGCCATGCTCGACCTTCTCGCCCGGTCGGCCTGCCGGGCGGGACACGATGGTGATGCCCGGCTCGTCCACACGCACCGCGCAGCACACCGCAAAGTCAGCGTCCTCGCGGCCCATGTTGCGGCTGGGCATGATCAGGAACTCGTGCATGTACGGGCCGCCGGTGACGATGGCTTTGGTGCCACTGATGACGATGCCCTTGGCGCTGCGCTCCACGACATGAACGTAGGTGTCGGGGTTGGCCTGCTGGTGCGGCTTGCGGCTGCGGTCGCCCTTGGCGTCGGTCATTGCAATGCCGAGCGACAAGTCGTTGTCCTGCACATGGGCCAGGTAGGCCTCGAAGCGGCCGCGGTGTTCGGTGCTGCCCTTGGCATCGTCGATGCGGGCCGTGGCCTGGGCGATACCGTTCAGCGCGTCGTGCGCCAGGTAGCGCTGTGCGCAGCCGGTCTCCTGGCACAGCACCCGCACGGCTTCCAGCTTGTTCAGCAGGTCACCTGCCGACTCGTTGACGTGCAGCATGCGGCTGACGACCCGGTTGCGGCTGGTCTGGGTGGCCAGTGCGATCGGCTCCAACTCATCGCGCAGAGCGTAGTCGTAGGTGAATGCAAGGGCGTTGACGCCGGGGCGCAGCGACGGGTCATCGACCACGCTGGTCACCTCGCGACCATCGACAAAGACCTTCGGCTTGTAGCGGCGCAGCGACTCGCGGTAGGCGTCGCCGGACATCAGGTTGACTTTGGTGACGGCGTCGGAGGAAGCGGCAGGCATGGTTGTCTCCAGGCAGATTGAACATTTAGCATCTCAATTAAACACTGTTCAATGCAAATGGTCAACGTTTACAATGGCCCATGGTTACATCGACGACGACCTCCCGCCGCCCGGCTGCCAAGCGGGCTGCGGCCCAGCCGCGCGAGGTGCTCAAGCAGGCGCTGGCCGACGTTCGGCGCCGCGCGGTGCTGGACGCGGCACGCTCGGCGTTCTTCGACCTGGGCATGGAGAAGACCAGCATGCGCGAGATCGCTCAGCGTGCCGGCTACACCGTGGGCGCGATCTACAGCTACTTCGCCAGCAAGGAAGAGGTGTACGGTGCCCTGCTGTCGGAATCGCTGGAGCGGCTAAATGCGCAGGTGCAGGCCGCCCTCGACGGCCGCACCGGCGCCGCCGAGCATGTGCGACTTGCGGCAACAGCGTTCTTCGACTTCTACCGCGAGAACCCGCGTGACCTGGACCTTGGCTTCTACCTGTTCCAGGGCATGAATCCTCGTGGGTTGACGCCCGAGCTGAACGAAAAGCTGAACGCGCGTCTTCGTGACGCGTTGCAGCCGGTCCAGGATGCCCTGCAGGCACTGGGGCAGCCCCCGAAGCGCGCCCTGGAAGAAGTGACGGCGCTTTTTGCGCACTCGGTTGGCCTGCTCGTGCTCAGCCACACGGGGCGGATCCGCATGTTCAAGCAGGCATCGCAGGATCTCTTCGACACCTACCTTCGGCAACTGCTGGGCCGCGCGTCGGGTCGCGGAGAACGTCCAGGGGAGGCATGAACATGGACGCCGTGAAAGCGAGGGACTGTGCGCTGGTACTCGTGGACTACCAGTCCCGACTGATGCCAGCCATCCACGACGCGGCTGCAGTGGTTGCCAACGGCGTCCTGTTGGCACGAGCGGCCCGCGTCCTGGACATCCCTGTCCTCGGCACCGAACAGAACCCCACGGGCCTAGGTCCGAACGTCGTGAAGATCCGGGCCGAGTGCCAGGCCACGCTGGCCAAGACGCATTTCGATGCTTGTGCCGATGGACTGATCGAAGCATTGCATGACGCGAAGCCGACGGGCGATCAGGTCGTCGTCGCCGGATGCGAGGCCCATGTCTGCATGATGCAGACGGCGCTGGGCTTGCTGCGTGCGGGCAAGCGCGTCTGGGTGGTTGCGAATGCCAGCGGTTCGCGACGGCAGGCAGATCACGCAGCGGCCATGACCCGGCTGTCGCAAGCGGGTGCCACGGTCGTGACCCACGAAATGGTGCTGTTCGAGTGGCTTGGCAATTGCCAGCACCCGAAGTTCCGGGAGGTCCTGCAACTCATCAAGGCCGCTGGCTGATTGAGCCGCACGACCGGTAGCAGGCGCGACGCGACACCATCAGCGACTGGCCGCTTGTGGCCGAGAGCGCCGCTTCCGTCGAACTCCACAAAGCTGCCATTGAGGGCGGCTACCCCTGCACTGGGGCGTGCCGCTCCCATCGCTCAATTCAGATCTCTGTCTACTCGGAGATCTCAAGGGCGTCGTCGACTTCGATACCCAGGTACCTCACCGTGGACTCAAGTTTGGAATGGCCGAGCAGCAACTGCACTGCTCGCAGGTTCTTGGTCCGGCGATAGATCAAAGTTGCCTTGGTCCTGCGCATCGAGTGGGTCCCGTACTCAGATCGATCCAACCCAAGTTCGTCCACCCAGTGCCCAAGAATCCGGGCGTACTGCCTGGTTCCCAAATGTGGTGACTCGTGAAGTCGGCTGGGGAAGAGAAAGTCATCTGACTTCAGCTCTGCCTTCTTGATCCAGGCTTGCAGGGCTTCCCGGGTGACTCCAGTGATCTCGAACTGGACCGGTCGTTTGGTCTTGTGCTGCATGACGATGGCCCGCGTAGCCACTTGGTCACCATGGGTCACGTCACGCACTTTGAGTGCAACGAGATCGCATCCGCGAAGTTTGCTGTCAATGCCGAGGTTGAACAGCGCGAGTTCACGAACCCGCCCTTCCATCTGAAGGCGTAAGCGCAGCGCCCAGATGTCTTTCACCTTGAAGGGTGCCTTCTGCCCAACAATCTTGCCTTTGTTCCACGGCTCGTGATGTGCGGTTTGGCCTTCGGTATCCATGATGATCTCCTATCGAGTTGAGGGCTCGACAGGATGCGCTTCAAGGCGCTGAGACACCAGCCTAGCGATGCTGCAAGGAAGTCGGGCTACGACAACGAAGGGCAGCTTCCAGACACGTTGCCAGATTCACGCTCTCGGCCAGATGTCGTCACTTACGAATGACTTCTTCAAAGTATCGTAGTGCATCACAAACGCTTTAGATTTATTGCAAGGCTGCGACGGCGTAGGTGTGACAGAAGGATGAAGAAAGTTATCAATTGCAGATCTTGACGATGCAGACCACTCGGTAGACGCCATCGATTCACAGCTTCGCAAGACCGAAGGGCAGAGCCTTGGGTATAAAGCGGCTCGTTTCTCTAATCTTGTGGGGCGGTGATTCAAGCGACCTGCAGTGTCGGATAGTCTGTGTAGCCCTTGGCGCCACCTGCGTAGAACGTGTCTGAGTCAGGCGCGTTCAGCGGTGCATTGGCCTTGATGCGTGCGGGCAGGTCCGGGTTAGCCAGGAAGGCGGTGCCAAAGGCCACAGCGTCAAGCTTACCTGCGGCAATAGCTGCCTCTGCCTCATCAGCGCTGTAACCCATATTGCCCACCAACACACCCTTGTACTTTTCACGCGCTATGGGCATGACATCGGCCTTTTGCACGCCGAAGAAGTCGGCGCGCATCACGTGCAGGTAGGCTAGCTTGAAGGCATTGAGCCTATCGGCCAGGAAGCCGATGAGGGCCAGCGGGTCGCTGTCCTTCATGCTGTTGTAGCTGTTGAGCGGCGACAGGCGCAGCCCCACGCGCTCGGAGCCGATGGCCTGGGTCACGGCGGTGAGCACCTCGAACAGGAAGCGGGCGCGGTTCTCCAGCGAGCCACCGTAGGCATCGGTGCGCTGGTTGGGCGTGTCGCGCAGAAATTGGTCAATCAGGTAGCCGTTGGCGCCGTGTACTTCCACACCAT
>NZ_QAIM01000482.1:4410-15409 GCF_003061035.1 Acidovorax sp. HMWF018 | reverse complement strand
ACGCGGGCGGCAAGCCCTGGGCGCCCGGGGCAGGCCGAACAGAAGACCGGACAGCAAGCCGCTGCAGGTAGGGTTGCACGAACAGGTACAACCCCGTCAACAGCAGCAGTGCCAGCGGCGGCAGGGGTGCGTACGTGACCCAGTCCGGCGGGTTGCCTGCACCCTGGGCGCGAGCCACAAAATTGGCGATGACGGCCAACATGAACGCCATCGACACCCAGCGATGGAACCGCCGAATTCCCGCACCGGCGCTCATTGCACACCTCCAGCAGCGAGCTGGATCAGCTTCCAGCCGTTGCCCGCCGGGTCCCGAAAGCCCGCGTCCACGTTGCCGTACCGGTCCACAGGCTCCTGTGTGAACTCCACGCCCAGGTCGCGCAGCCGGGTATACGCGCCGCGGCAGTCCGACACATGCAACACCAGCGGCGGCATGGCGCCCTTGGCCACCATGGCGCGCAGGGCTTGCGCCGTGGCCTCGTCGTGGATGGGCGGGCCGGGCCTGAACAACCCCAACTGAAAGCCCGGCTGGTCGGGGTGCTGCACCGTCAGCCAGCGGTAGGGGCCATTGCGCACGTCCGTATGCACCTGAAACCCGAGCTTGCCCACGTAAAACGTCAGGGCCTCGTCCTGGTCGTCCACATACACGCCCACCACGGCAATGCCTTGGTTCTTCGTCATCAGATCTCCTTGGTTGTTGATGACGGGTTTGTACCTTCCGCCAGGCGGCGGCGCTTCTCCGAAACTGCGGTGGTGAGGTCAGGGCGTTGTGCGGCTTTCAATACGCAGGCCGGCACCTTGCCCAATGGCTCCAAGCGGGCCTGGGCCTGAAGGCGCACCGCACCGGGGCTCTGCCCCGTGATGTCGCGAAAGGTGCGGCCGAAGGTGCCCAGGCTCTCCCAGCCGGTGGCAAACGCAATCTCGGTGATGGGCAAGTCCGTGTCGCGCAGCAGCGTGGTGGCCTGTTCGATGCGGCGGGTCAGCAGGTAGCGGTGGGGCGGGATGCCAAACGCCTGCCGGAAGGATCGTGCGAAATGCGCCTCAGAGACGCCGCTGACCTCGGCCAGCCGCTGCACCGGCCAGGCTTCGTGCGACGCAGCGTCCATGCGGTCCTTGGCGCGCAGCAGACGGCGCAACAGGGCCGGGACTTGCGGCGCAATGGGGTCAGCGGTATGGCCGTTGGCTGGGGGCTTCGGGGGCACGACAGGCATGGTGGGCACAGCATATCGCGTGTCCGTCGGCATTCCTGCACCACCTGTACGGCGGCAGGCAAGACCCGCGAGAACCCGCAGGCAAAGACAATCACTGTGAACAAAGTCACCGTCTTCGCGATGGGCCTCACCCGCCATTGGTGCTGCAGAGACGATGGCATGGAATCATCGCGGCATCGCCCGTCGATGACTACCCGGCCATCGGCAGACCTTTCCTCAATCCTCTCGCGAATCATCATGAAGCGTCTTCTCATCCTGGGAGCCACGGGCTCCCTCGGCCGCCACGTACTGCAGCAAGCTGTTGCGGCGGGCCACCAGGTGTCAGTGCTAGTGCGCAACCCTGCCCGGCTGCCCCAGGACCTTCGATCACGCATCACGGTGCACCAGGTGGACCTGGGGTCCGTGGCAATCAGCGCCTTGGCAGACATCATCCGGGGCCACGAGGCGTTGATCAACTGTGCGGGGCTGGTCACCGAAGGTCGCGCGTTTGTCGACCTTGTGGACCGCATTGTTTCCAGCGTGGAGTCCCTGGCCCCCGCAGAGCGGCCAACCTGCTGGTTTCTAGGGGGCGCTGCGGTGCTCGACATCGGCCAGACAGGCCGCCGGGGTGTTGAACTGCCCAAGGTGCGCGACACCTATTGGCCGCACAAGAAGAACTTTGAGCGCCTGAACACCTCGTCCCTCGATTGGCGCCTGCTGTGCCCGGGACCGATGGTCGACCAACCCGCGCTGGGGATCGCCCGGCTGCGCATCGCCGCGGACCAGCTGCCGGTCTCCGTGCCAGCCTTTGCGGGCAGGCTACCCAGCCCATTGATGCTGCTGCTGTTCGCATCGAAGGTGCCGCAGATGATCGTTCCCTATGCCGACGCAGCTTCTCTGATGCTGGCCCATCTTGAGCCCCGGGATGCGATGTCCCGGCACCGCGTCGGGCTCGCGCTGCCCGTGGGCATGCGCGGGAAGAAAGACACCTGGGCGGCCAAGCCCCGCAGTGCCACCTGACGAAACCCTCCATGAAAAAAGGCCCTCGCAGTCACGAGGGCCTGGGGCGGGAGAGTTGCAGAAAACCCGCATCACAACAGCCACTGGCGGTATCCGCCTGCTGCGGACGCGAACATCAGCTGCCCGCCACCTTCATGCGGTTGACCAGGATCGAACCCACCGTCTTGGCACCATAGTTGTAGGCATCGGCACCCACGGCCTCGATGCCCTTGAGCATGTCCTTGAGGTTGCCTGCAATGGTGATCTCGTGCACTGGGTAGGCGATCTGGCCGTTCTCGACCCAGAAGCCGCTCGCGCCGCGCGAATAGTCGCCCGTGACGTAGTTCACGCCCTGGCCCATCAGCTCCACCACAAACAGGCCCGTGCCCAGCTTTTGCAGCATGGCGTCCAGGTTGTCGCTGGCTTGCGTGAGGCGCGATGTCATCACCAGGTTGTGCGAGCCTCCGGCGTTGCCCGTGGTCTTCATGCCCAGCTTGCGGGCCGAGTAGCTCGACAGGAAGTAGCCCTGCACGCGACCACCCTGCACCACCTTGCGCGGCGCCACGCGCACGCCTTCTTCGTCAAACGGCGAGCTGCCCTTGCCACCCAGGATGAAGGGGTCTTCCAGGATGTCGATGTGCTTGGGAAAGACCATCTTGCCCAGCGAGTCGAGCAAGAAGCTGCTCTTGCGGTACAGCGAGCCGCCACTGATGGCCTGCACAAAACCGCCCAGCAGGCCAGCGGCCAGGGTCGACTCAAAAAGCACGGGGCATTGCGTGGTAGGGATCTTGCGGCTGCCCAGGCGGCTCAGCGCACGCTGCGCGGCGTAGCGACCCACGGCCTCGGGCGAGGCCAGATCGGCTGCGTTGCGCATCGAGCTGTACCAGGCGTCGCGCTGCATTTCGGCGTTCTTGCCGGGCAACGAGGCGATGGGGGCCACCGAGAAACTGTGGCGCGAGCTGGCATAGCCCCCGCGAAAGCCGCGTGTGTGAGCGCTGAAGAAATGGCTTTGCTGGGCCGACACGCCAGCACCTTCGCTGTTGGTGATGCGGCGATGCGTCTTGAAAGCCGCGGCCTCGCAGGCCTTGGCCATCTCTGCGGCTTCTTCGCTGGTGATGGCCCAGGGGTGGAAGAGTTGCAGGTCGCGGTGCGTCTCCTGGGGCGCGATATCGCCGGCGTCGGGCAGGCCAGCCACGGGGTCTTCGGCCGTGAAACGGGCGATGTCATAGGCCGCTTGCACGGTCTGCTCGATGGCCTTGGTAGAAAAGTCCGACGTGCTGGCGTTGCCTCGGCGGTGGCCGATGTAGACCGTCACGCCCAGCGACTTGTCACGGTTGCGCTCCACGTTCTCCAGCTCACCCTTGCGCACGCTGACCGACAGGCCACAGCCCTCGGACGCCTCGGCGCCCGCGTCGGTCGCACCGAGCTTTTTGGCATGGGCCAGGGCGCGGTCCACCAGGTCTTCAAAAAACGGGCGGCTGTAGCTGAAGCCGCTGTCAGGGGTGCGGGAGGTGGCAGCTGCGGGCACAGCAGCCAGCGCGCCAGGGGTGCGCGGGGCGCGGTTGGAGGGTTTGTTCATAGCGGCAGCTATGATACTTGCCACTGCGGCGCACCCTGCGCCCGCCTCTCTTTGCCCCCACCCCATGTCACGCAAACCCAAAAAAGGCTACTTTGTGCGAGGCCAGTTTGTTGCCGAAGGCAGCGAACTGGACATTCAGCTCAAGGCCGAACTCAAAGGCACGCCCGATGCCAGCCGCACCGATCTCAAGCGCGAGAGCGACGAACTGCAGGACCTGGGCAAGGAGCTTTTGAACCTGCGCGCCGACCTGTTCGACGCCGTGGGCCTGCCCGACAAACTGGTGGAGGCGCTGGCCGAGGCCAAGCGCATCACCAACTTTGAAGGCAAGCGCCGCCAGATGCAGTATGTGGGCAAGCTCATGCGCAAGCTCGAACCAGAGCTGGTACAGGCCGCCCGCCAGGCGCTGGAAGAACAGCACAAAGGCTCTGCCACCGAAAAGCTGCAACTGCATCTGGCCGAGCAATGGCGCGACCGCCTGATTGCCGACGACGATGCACTGGCCCCCTGGATGGCCGAGCATCCCGACACCGACACCCAGCAACTGCGCGCGCTGATCCGCCAGGCCCGCAAGGATGCGCAGCCTGCGGGCAAGGAGGCCAACGTCCAGGTCTCGCAAGGCCTGGCGCCCCGCAAGGGCCGTGCATACCGCGAGCTGTTCCAACTGGTGCGCGAGCACCTGGGCGGCACGGGCACGGCAGATGCCAGCGACACCGACGAGGACAACGACGATGAGTGAAGCCGTCCACGACGCCGTCAAGATCGGCATCGTCTCGATCAGCGACCGCGCCAGCACCGGTGTCTATGAAGACAAGGGCCTGCCTGCCTTGCAGGACTGGCTGACGCGCGCGCTGTACAACCCCATCACCTTCGAGTCGCGCCTGATCCCCGACGAGCAGGCCGGCATCAGCGCCACGCTGATCGAACTGGTGAACGCCGGTTGCGCGTTGGTGCTGACCACTGGCGGCACCGGCCCCGCGCTGCGCGACGTGACGCCCGAGGCCACGCTGGCCGTGGCGCACAAGGAGATGCCAGGCTTTGGCGAGCAGATGCGCCAGATCAGCCTGAAGTTTGTGCCTACCGCCATCCTCTCGCGCCAAGTCGCTGTGATCCGAGACCAGAGCCTGATCATTAATCTGCCTGGTCAGCCGAAGGCGATTGCCGAGACGCTGGAGGGGCTGAAGGACGCCAACGGCCAGCAGATCGTGCCGGGCATCTTCGCCGCCGTGCCTTACTGTGTGGACCTGATCGGCGGGCCGTACATGGAAACGCGGGATGAGGTCTGCAAGGCGTTCCGGCCCAAGAACGCTGTCCGGGCCAAGAACGCCTGAACCGCCTGCAGGCCAGCGCTGGCCCATGGGCGGAAGCTCCCCCCATCGCCCATCACACAGACGATGAAGTACCTTGCCTTCGCCCTCCCCCATCTGCTGATAGTCGCCCTGGCCTTGTGGATGTATGTGCGCATACGCGCCATGAAACAGCGCCAGGATGCTTTGGTGAAGGACCTCAAGGGCAGGCACTACTGGCGCATCAACCTGGCCCGCCCCGCATTTTTTGGACGCTGGATGCGGCTTATGGCCTTCGAAGCCAAGGGCGTGCTGATCGACGATGGAGAAGCATTCCGCATCCGGGGGCATTGGGCCAAGACGGGCAAGGCTTTCGAGTCGTTGGTGCCCAAATCGGGGCTGAAGGTCGAGTGGCTGGGCAACCAATCCATCAAGACGGGCAACATCCACTGGGCTCGGCTGGACACCCCCAAAGGCCAGGTGCTGTTCACCGCCGATACCGGCTGGAGCGCCGGGCCGTCGCGCGAGGCCTTGTGCGACATCTTCCGCTCGGCGTTTCCCGACTATCCGCTGGACGAAGAGAACACACACGATTTCGCACTGGAGAAGAACCCTCGCAGCCTGGGCGCGACGGTGCTGTTCCTGGGCCTGATGCTGTTTGCGCTGCTCGACAGCTTTGTGTTCTCCGGCTACGAGCTGACGGATGCGCAGCTCTTCAGCATCCTGCGCTCGCCCCTGACCTGGCTGTTGGCGTCGGTGGGCATCGCAGCGTTGGTGGCACTGTGCTACCGGTTCTTCGCCGCAGGGCGCATCCCCTCGCGCGAATCGATGGCGCTGGCCCTGATGCTGGGCGCCGTATCGGCCGGGGCTGCCCTGCCCGTGCTCAAGCGGGTAGACCAAATCCTGGCAGGCTCGGTGTCAGAAGACCACGCATACCGCCTGTCGAGCACCTATCGGCTGGAGCCTATCGACACCACGCAGGGCCTGCCGCCACTGAAGTTTCCGCGCATGCGGGACTATTGGGAGCAATGGCCCGACGGCAGCGAACACCGCATTCCGCTGATGCACGGACCGCTGGGGCTGTGGCAACTGGACCACGCAAAGTTTGATCCGCCCATCGTGGCTTTCTACGAAAAGAAGAGCAGCAAGCCTAGCAAGCACTGAGCCCGCAGTGCCCCCACGCAACGGCAGGAAGCCTACTTGCCCACCAGCTCGTTGAGCTTGCCCGCCTCGAACTGCTCCTTGATCGCCGCGTCACAGGGCACGCAGTCCTTGGCCTGCAGGTTGGCGGCCGAGAGCTTTTCGATGGCCTGCCACAGCAACGCAATCTGATGCTCTTGCGATGAGGCGTTGTCGATCAACCCACGCATGGCCTGCGAGAGCGGGTCGTCTTCCTGCGTGATGCCGTAGGCGGTGAATTTGCGCGATGGCTGGGGTTCGGTCACGTCGGCGCTCTGGCCTTCCTTGGACGGGATGATGCGTGCCGGGATGCCCACGGCCGTGGCGCCAGCGGGCACGGGTTTGATGACCACGGCATTGGAGCCGATCTTGGCGCCGTCGCCCACTTCAAAGCCGCCCAGCACCTTGGCGCCTGCACTCACCACCACATCTTTGCCCAGCGTGGGGTGGCGCTTGGTGCCCTTGTAGAGCGAGGTGCCGCCCAGGGTCACGCCCTGGTAGATGGTGCAGCCATCGCCGATCTCGGCGGTTTCGCCCACCACCACGCCCATGGCGTGGTCGAAGAACACACGCTCCCCGATCTTGGCGCCGGGATGGATCTCGATGCCGGTGAACCAGCGCGCAAAGTGCGAGATGAAGCGCCCCAGCCACTTCAGGCCGTGGTGCCAGCACCAGTGCGCGGGGCGGTGCAGCCAGATCGCGTGCAGGCCCGGATAACAGGTGATCACCTCCCACGTGCTGCGCGCGGCAGGATCGCGGTCGAGGATGCACTGGATATCGGAGCGCAAGCGGGCGAGCATTGGTTGTTATGGTTATTTGTAAATGGGCTGCACAGTCTATCGTTTCGCCTGCGCCGTCTCGATCATGGCTTTGGCGACACCTCTCAAGATGTGGATTTCCTCGGGGCTGAGCTGCGCGCGGTTGAAAAGCTGGTTAAGGCGGGGCATGAGCTTCTTGGGCGCGGCCGGGTCCAGGAAACCGATGGATGTGAGCGCCTGCTCCCAATGGCCCAGCATGCCCGCCACCTGGGCAGCGTCGGCCAACGCACGTGGCGGGGTGGCGTCCTGCACCGCAAAGCCGCCCAGCGCCTGGCGCCATTCGTAGGCGATCACCTGGATGGCCGCCCCCAGGTTGAGCGAGCCGAAGCCGGGGTTGGTGGGAATCGACAGCGCCACGTGGCAGCGGTACACATCCTCGTTGGTCATGCCAAACCGCTCCGAGCCAAAGAGAAAGGCCACACCGGCCTGCGGGGCCGCACTCGGGTCTGCAGCGGTGTCGTCGCCTGCGTTTTGAGGGTTCTTGGCCTCTAGCGCTAGTACTTCATGCCTGAGTAGCTCACTTTTTAATAGCGCTTCAAAGTGCGCACGCGGCGCTGCTGTGGGGGGACCAAAATCGCGTGGCGTCATGGCCGTGGCGCACAGGTGGCTGATACCGTCGAGCGCCTCGTCCAGCGTGGCAACGATGCGTGCGTTGTTCAGTACATCGAGGGCGCCGCTGGCGCGCTGGATGGTTTCCTCGCGCCTGAGCACGTTAGCCCAGCGGGGAGCGACCAGCACCAGGTCGTCAAATCCCATGGTTTTCATGGCACGGGCGGCAGCGCCCACATTGCCGGCGTGGCTGGTGTTGATCAGGACGAAACGGGTCTTCATGGACGGGATGAACGGGAAGGGGAAAGCGGCCGGTTAGGCAAAAAAGGGCACTGCGGGTAAAATCTTGCCCTCTATTGTCGCCGCCCGCATCGCCGGGACGGGTCGGACCTCCCCGCTCATCCTGTACGCAGACGCCCGCGCCATCTTGGCCGCGCTGCCAACCACCACAATTTATGTCGTCCAATCTGCACCCCATGCTCAACGTGGCCATCAAGGCCGCACGCGCCGCCGGCGCCATCATCAACCGCGCGGCCCTGGACGTGGAATCGGTGCGGATCTCGCAAAAGCAGATCAACGACTTTGTGACCGAGGTGGACCACGCCTCCGAAAAGATCATCATCGAGACGCTGCTGACGGCCTACCCCGGCCACGGCATCCTGGCTGAAGAGTCGGGCAAGGAATACGGCGCCAAGGATTCAGAATTTGTCTGGATCATCGACCCGCTGGACGGCACCACCAACTTCATCCACGGCTTCCCCGTGTATTGCGTGAGCATCGCGCTGGCCGTCAAGGGCAAGGTCGAGCAGGCTGTCGTGTACGACCCCACCCGCAACGACCTGTTCACCGCCACCAAGGGCCGCGGCGCCTACCTGAACGAGCGCCGCATCCGCGTCTCCAAGCGCACCCAGCTCAAGGACTGCCTGATCTCCACTGGCTTCCCCTTCCGCCCGGGCGACAACTTCAAGAGCTACCTGAACATGATGGCCGACGTGATGCAGCGCACCGCCGGTCTGCGCCGCCCCGGCGCCGCTGCGTTGGACCTGGCCTACGTGGCTGCGGGCTTCACCGACGGCTTCTTTGAAACGGGTCTGTCGATCTGGGACGTGGCAGCGGGCTCGCTGCTGGTGACCGAGGCCGGCGGCCTGGTGGGCAACTTCACGGGCGAGGCTGAATTTCTGGAGCAGCGGGAATGCCTGGCAGGCAACCCCCGCATCTACGGCCAGCTGGTGCCCATCCTGGGCAAGTACAGCAAGTTTGCGAGTGCTGGCGACAAGGCTGCTGTGCGCCAGGCGGCGACTCCCGACACGCCCGAAGCCAACAACATTCCAGAGACAGAAGGCGCTGCGGACGCAGCCGAATCGGCGGCGCCCCAGGCTGACTCAGCCAAGGGTGAAGACGCGCCGTTCTGAACATCTCAACTACCGCGCCTCACCGTCAAGCCAGCACACGATGACCGCTGAAAATATCTGGTAGCAGGACCGCGCAGTAGGCGCGCTCGTTACCAGCGCAGCCGTGCAAGGGCCGCCCCGCCGCACTGGCTGCGTCCCCCTTCCCGAATTGCGCAGCAATTCGAGAGAAGGGGGGAAGGCGCGAAGCGACTCAGGGGGATGCCTCCCTACACCGGGTCGGGATACTTCTGCGCGATGCTGCGGAAGTCTTCTGCAATGTCCACAAACGCGTCCACCATGTCGGGGTCAAAGTGCGTGCCCTTGCCCCGCACGATGGTGTTACAGGCCTGGTCGTGCGAAAACGCAGGCTTGTACACGCGTTTGCTGATGAGCGCGTCGTACACGTCGGCCACCGCCATCAGGCGCGCCGACACCGGGATGGTGTCGCCCGCCAGGCCCTGCGGGTAGCCAGAGCCGTCCCACTTCTCCTGGTGGCTGTAGGCGATCTCCTTGGACACGCTCAAAAAGGCCACGCGCATGCCCAGGCGCCGCTCGGCCTCGTCAATGGCATTGCGGCCCAGCGTGGTGTGGGTCTTCATCACCTCGAACTCCTCCACCGTGAGCTTGCCGGGCTTGAGCAGAATGCTGTCGGGGATGCCGATCTTGCCGATGTCGTGCAACGGGGCCGACTTGTACAGCAGCTCGATCATGCGGTCGTTCAGCACATGCTCAAAACGCGGGTGGTGGCGCAGGCGTTCGGCCAGGGTCTTCACATACAACTGGGTGCGGCGGATGTGGTTGCCCGTCTCGTTGTCGCGCGTTTCGGCCAGGGAGGTCATGGCCATGATGGTCACGTCCTGGATGGCCTGCACCTCCAGCGTGCGCATGGCGACCTCCCGTTCCAGGTATGCGCTTTTGTCGCGCAGAAAATCGGCGGTGGCCTTGAGCGCCAGGTGCGTGTTAACGCGCGCGAGCAGGATCGGCGGACTGATGGGTTTGGTGATGTAGTCCACAGCACCCAGGGCCAGTCCCATGCGCTCGTCGTCGGTGTCGGAACGCGCCGTCAGGAAGATCACCGGGATGTCGCGGGTGGCAGGCGCCTCCTTGAGGCGACGACAGACCTCGTAGCCATCCACCTCGGGCATCATGATGTCCAGCAGGATCAGATCGGGCGGCGTGGCCGACTGGGCAATTTTGAGGGCCTTCTCCCCATGGTTGGCCACCTTCACCACATAGTGCTCCCGCAGCAGACTGCCCATGAGCGTGAGGTTCTCGGGCGTGTCGTCCACCACGAGCACGGTGGCAATCGGCTTGTCAACCAAGGTCGCCGGGCTGGAGGCAAAAGGCGCGTTGTCCATGCAAATGTCCTGCGTGAATGCCGTTCAGGGGGTTTCGAGGGCCGGGGATTCAGAGCCCGGCACCGCAGCCAGGGCTTCCAGCGCCTGCTCGAAATCGAAATTCAGGGTGTGCTTTTCAACGACCTGGAAGGCGCTGCCCAGCGCCGCCTTGAGCACCACACCATTGTGTTGGAAAAATTCAGTGGCTGCAGGATCGTCCTGCTCCAGCAGGCGGCGCAAGTGCTGCCCTGCCTCGGCGGGCGTCATGCCGGCCCCCGGCGCCCTCGCATTGGGCGCCAAACCTGACTCAGGTGTCGTGCCCGCCTGCACGGCCTGCAGCACCCAGTCCTGCAGCCCGTGCAGCAGGGGCTGCAGCGCAGCCCGCAGCTCGGCCAGCAGCGGCACGATGGCCTCGTTGCCATGGCGAAAGCGCAGCGCGTGCTCCAGCGCCTGTGCGCGGTCCGACACGGCCTGCGCGCCAATGTTGGCTGCCACCGACCGCAGCGTGTGGGCCAGGCGCTCGGCCAGTGCAACATCGTGCACCGCGAGCGCACGCTGCAGCTCTGGCAACACCGGAGCCTGCCCTTGCACAAAGCGGCGCAGCATCTCGGCGTACAGCCCTGTCTTGCCCAGCGCGCGCTGCAGGCCCAGTTGGGTGTCCAGCCCTGGCAGATCAG
>NZ_QAIM01000482.1:0-4391 GCF_003061035.1 Acidovorax sp. HMWF018 | reverse complement strand
CCGCTGCACTGGTGGCCGCTACCGGCGCGGCCACTGGAGCCGCACTGCTGCGAGCGGGCACAACCGCCGCACCGAGACCCTGGCGGGGGCGGATCCAGCGTGCCAGCGCGGCCCACAGGGCCGCAGGTTCGATGGGCTTGGCAACATGGTCGTTCATGCCCGCCGCAAAGCAGCGCTGGCGGTCCGCCTCCATGGCGTTGGCCGTCATGGCGATGATGGGCAACTGCGCGTAGCGCGGGTTGCCGCGCAGCAGTCGTGTGGCCGTCTCGCCATCCATGATGGGCATCTGCATGTCCATCAGCACGGCGTCGTAGTGCTTGCGCTCGATATGGTCGATGGCGATCTGCCCGTTCTCGGCCACGTCGACGGCGAAGCCCGCGTCCAGCAGCAGCTCCATGGCCACCATCTGGTTGAGTTCGTTGTCCTCGACCAGCAGCACGCTGGCGCCCCGGATGTCCAGCGGCAGCTCGTCGGCAGCGGGGGCGGGAGTGGCCGCACGGCGCCCCTCCGTGCCCGATGCCTCCAGCGGCTGCATCAGGGTATCGAACAGCAGCGAGGCATTCACGGGCTTGATGAGCACGGTTTCGATGCCCTGCGCACGCGCGGCCCGCATCACGTCTTCGCGCCCGTAGGCCGTGACCATCAGCATCTGCGGCACCTTGGGCATGCCCAGGCTGCGAATGTGGCCCGCCAGCTCCACGCCGTCCATGCCTGGCATGTGCCAGTCCAGCAGCAACAGGCCAAACGGCTGGTGCTGTGCCATGGACTCGCGCAGCCGGTCCAGCGCCTCCAGGCCCGAATGCGCCTGCTCCACCACAAAGCCCATCGCCTGCAGCATGTCGGACAGCACCGTGGCAGCGGTATGGTTGTCGTCCACCACCAGCACCCGGGTGCCCCGCAGGTCGGGCGGAGGTAGCAGCACACGCGCCGCTGCCCCACGCTCCAGCGGCACCGACACCCAGAAGGTGGAGCCCTTGCCGAAACGGCTCTCCACGCCCACCTCTCCGCCCATCAGCTCCGCCAGGCTCTTGCAGATCGCCAGCCCCAGGCCCGTGCCCCCATAACGGCGCGTGGTCGAGGTGTCGGCTTGCTGGAAGCTCTGGAACAGGCGCCCCATCTGCTCGTCCGTGAGCCCGATGCCGGTGTCGCGCACCTCGAAACGCAGCCGGACCTGGTTGCCCATCTCCTCCAGCAAGCGCACGGCAATGCTGATCTCGCCGGATTCGGTGAACTTGATGGCGTTGTTGGCGTAGTTGATGAGGATCTGGCCCAGACGCAGCGCATCGCCCACGAGGTTAGGCGGCACATCGCTGGCTACATCGCAGACCAGCTCCAGCCCCTTGGCACCGGCCTTGTAGCCCACCACATCGGACACGCTCTCCAGCATGCGGTCGAGCAGAAACGGCTGACGCTCCACCACCAGCTTGCCCGCCTCGATCTTGGAGAAGTCCAGGATGTCGTTGATGACCCCCAGCAGGTGCTGGCCTGCCTGCTGGATCTTGCTCACGTAATCGTGCTGGCGTGGACTCAGGCCCGACTTGAGTGCCAGGTGCGACATGCCGATGATCGCGTTCATGGGCGTGCGGATCTCGTGGCTCATGTTGGCCAGGAAGTTGGACTTGAGCGCGGTGGACTCCTCGGCCAACTCCTTGGCACGGCGCAGCTCCTGTTCAGCACGCTGGCGGTCGGTGATGTCCACGAACGTACCAATGGTGCCGCCGGGTGTGCCATCGGGGCGCGCAAAGCCATGCAGCCAGAACAGCGTGTGGTGCAGCTCGCCGTCGGCATAAGGCAAATCGACCTCGCGGTGCACCTTGCGCTCGCCCTCCATGGCCTGTATCGCGTCCTGCTCGAAGCGCGTGCGGGTCTCCTGCGGCAGATAGTCCAGATCCATCACCGTCTTGCCGATGAGCGCCTCGCGCGAAACGCCAAAGGCGTGCTCATAAGCGCGGTTCACGCCGATGTAGCGCCCGTCCGCGCCCTTGTAGAAAAGGGGCACCGGGATGGCGTCGATCAACGCCTGCTGGAAATCGAGCTGCCCGGCCACCTGCTCCTCCAGGAGCTTCTGGTCGTGGATGTCCACATTGACGCCCACCACCCGCACCGGCTGGCCCTGGGCGTTGCGGAAAATGCGCGCGGCCTCCAGAAACCAGCGCACCTCGCCATCGGGGCGCACGATGCGCCAGGAGTCGCGCAGGTAGTCCTCGGTGCCTGCAAGGCAACTGTCGAAATAAGCGCTTGCCTGGTCGCGGTCTTCCGGGTGCAGGCAGTTGAGCCAGAAGTCGCGGCCATCGGGCTGGGTTCCAGGGGGCAGGCCCATCATCTGGGCCAGCTTGTCCGACCAGAGGATCTCGCCGGTAACCAGGTTCAGGTCGAACACCCCGATCTTGCCCGCTTCCTGCGCCAGCTCCAGGCGTTCCTGGGCCTGCTGGATCACACGCTCGGCACGCCGCTGCTCGCTGACATCTTCAATGACCCAGATCGAGGCGGTGCCGAAGTCGTCCATCTTCACGCTGCGGCCCGCCAGGCGCGCCTCGAACTGGCTGCCATCCAGCCTGCACAGGGTAGCGGTCTCGCGCAAGGCCTGGCCCGAGGCCAGTGCCGGCGTGACGCGGGCAGTGAACAGGTCGGCATGGCCCGTCCCGCCAAACAGCACCGACACCCCCAGACCCAGCAGCTGTGATGCGGTGCCGCCCATGAGATCCACAAACGCCGGGTTGAACTGGCGGAACTGCCCGTCGCACACCATCACGATGGGCGGTGCGTTGTCGAAGATGGCAGTTTGCTGTTCCAGCAGCTCGTTGAGCAGGCGTTCTCGACGCTCCAGCTCCTTTTGCGCCTGGATGCGTTCGGACACGTCCTCGTGAAGGCCCACGATGCCGATGCGCTTGCCCCGCCCATCAAACACGGGCGATAGCGTGGCCTCGTCGTGGTAGATGCTCCCGTCCTTGCGCCGGTTGACGAACTGGCCCTGCCAGGACTTGCCCGACAGCAGCGCGGACCACATCAGCTGGTAGGTCTGCGCGGGCGTTTGTCCGCTGGCCACCAGCGATGGCTTTTTGCCACGCACCTCGTCCAGCGAATAGCCCGTGTTGCGCTCGTACTGGGGGTTGACCCAGTCGATACGGCCGTCGCCATCGGTGATGACCACGGACACCGGGCTGCTCTCCAGCGCCGTACCCAGCACCCTGAATCGCTCCAGTGCACTGGCCACCCGGGCACGGCTGCGCAGCAAGTCCAGCAGCAGCAGGCCCAGAAGGCACAGCAGCACAAAGGCCACCGCCCCAATGCGCGCGCGCTGCGTCGACGACATCAAGGCACTGATATCGTCCAGCGCCACCAGCTGCCACTCGCCCCCCGGGTCGTGCCAGTCAATGGCCCGGCGTTCGACAGCGTAGGTCACGCCGTTGATCTGGACATCTCCGGTATCGGCCGCAAAGGGCAACGCCGAAGCCACGCCATTGTCGAAATGCCGGCCGAACTGGCGTGTGGCGCGGATGGCATCGATACGCGCCTGCGTGAGCGGCGGCGCTACCGCGAACTGCCATTCGGGGCGCGTGGCGGCAAACGCCACGCCCTGCGGCGACAGCAGCACCATGGGCAAGCCCGCGCGCTTGAGCATCAGGTCCACCGGCTCAAAACCCACCTTGAACATCACCACGCCGATGATGCTGCTCGACGGCGTGTCGCTTTCATAGAGTGGCGCTGCGTAGTACAGCCCACGCTCCTGGGTATTGCTGCCAATGGCGGCATACACACTGTTGGCGCCCTGGATGGCCTGCTGGAAGTACGGGCGGAATGCAAGGTTCAGCCCCGTGGATCGTTCGCCAGGGGTCTCGTGCGCTACCACGGTGCCATCGGCAGACATTACGTACACGCCTTGCACCAGAAAGCGCCCGCGCGCCACGGCCAGGCGGGACAGTGCCTCGGGGTGGTCAGGCGGCAAACGGCCCAGCGCCATGTCCTTGAGCAAAGGCTCGCTCAGGCCCATCAGCGATACCGCACCGAGCATGGAGCCGCCAGTGGTCTGGGCTTGCAGGGCATCTGCCGTCTGGTGCAACACGCGTGAACGCTCGGTCGCCCGCTCGCCCGCTCGCCAGTGCTGTGCACCCTGCACCACCAGCACTGCGCCGATCAATGCCAGGGCCACCACCAGCAGCAGGCCACGGATGCCGGGAGCGTTACGGTCCACGAGCTTGTCAAACCACATGCCTACGCCCTTGCCATGCAGGCCAGCCACACCGCAGACGTACCGTCAACCAGCGGGATACAGCAATGCATCGATAGCCTCCGCCGGCCCAGGCCTTCCAAACAGATACCCCTGGAACCCCTCGCACCCATGCAGCCTCAGGAACGACAGCTGCCCCGTCGTCTCCACCCCCTCCGCCACC
>NZ_QAIM01000481.1:0-7849 GCF_003061035.1 Acidovorax sp. HMWF018 | reverse complement strand
GGCTTTGTGGGGCGGGTGAGTGCCGCTGAGCGCGGCGCAGCGTAGGACAAGAGGTGATGCCCCTGCCGCACCCCTCACAACAACCGGAACACCAGGGGCATCAGCACCGCCGCCAGCACCACCTGCAGCCCCAGCGCCAACCCTGCATACGCCCCCGCTTCGGCATGCACCTGCAGCGCATGCGCCGCGCCGATGCCATGTGACGCCGTGCCCAGCGCAAAGCCCCGCAGTGCCATGCCTTGCGCGTCGGTGGGCAGGCGCATCAAGCCAAACAACCAGCGCGCAGACAGCGCCCCGACCATGCCCGTCAGCGCCGCGAACACGGCGGCCAGGGCGGGCACGCCGCCGATCTGTGCGGCGATGCCCATGGCGACCGGGGCGGTGACGGATTTGGGGGCCAGCGACATCAGCACATCACCCGGCAGGCCCAGCGCCCAGCCCAGGCCTACAGCGCTGGTGGCCGCCGCGCTGCCACCCGCCAGCGAGGCCAGCACCAGCCGGCCCCAACGCGAGCGCAAGGCCGCGCGGCGCTGCCACAGGGGCCAGCCCAGCGCCACCACCGCAGGGCCCAGCAAGAAGTGGATGAACTGCGCGCCCGCAAAGTACGTGGGATAGGCCGTGCCGGTGGCCAGCATGACCGTGGCCAGAATGGCCACCGACAGCATCACCGGGTTGGCCCAGGGCGCGTGCCCCGAGCGCACCGACAGCGCCTGCGCCAGCACATACACCGCCAGCGTTGCGGTCAGCCCGAACAGTGGGGCCGATGCCAGGTACACCCACAGCTCAACGAAGTTCGCCATGGTTCTCCTTGGGCTGCAAAAGACGCAGCACCAGCGCCGTCACGGCCATACCGACCCAGGTGGATAGCACAATCACCGCCACCAGCTGCAGGCCATGGGTGCTCAGCAGCGCCAGATGGGTCATCACCCCCACGCCCACCGGCACAAACAGCAGCGACAGGTGCTGGAGCAAGAAGCCCGCCGCCGGGGCTACGGCATCCCGAACGGGCTGCCAACGCAAGGCCAGCAAGAGCAGCACCATGCCGACCACCGGCCCTGGGACCGGGAGCTTCAAAAAGTGAGACAGCGCCTCGCCCCCCGACTGCATGAGCAGAAGAAAGGCCAGCCCTTGCAGCGCCTTCATGGCGATCAGAAACGCGGCAGGTCGGGGTGCTTGATCTGCCCCCCACGCACCAGCATCTTCCCGTACTCCGCGCACCGGTTCAGCGTGGGGATCACCTTGCCGGGGTTCAGCAACCCTGCCGGATCAAACGCGTGCTTGAGCCCGAACATCTGTGCGTTCTCTGCTGCAGAGAACTGCACGCACATGCTGTTGAGCTTCTCCACGCCCACGCCATGCTCGCCCGTCACCGTGCCGCCCATGGCGACGCTGGTCTCCAGGATGTCGGCGCCAAACAGCTCGCAGCGGTGCAGTTGGTCGGCATCGTTCGCATCGAACAGGATCAGCGGGTGCAGGTTGCCGTCGCCCGCGTGGAACACGTTGGCGCAGCGCAGCTGGTATTTCTTTTCCATCTCCTGGATGGCGAGCAGGATGTCGGCCAGGCGCTTGCGCGGGATGGTCGAGTCCATGCACATGTAGTCGGGGCTGATGCGGCCGCTGGCGGGGAAGGCGTTCTTTCGACCGCTCCAGAAGCGCAGGCGCTCGGCTTCGTCGTTGCTGACCGAAATGGCGGTGGCGCCTGCAGCGCGCAGCACGTCGCTCATGCGGCCGATTTCTTCCTCTACTTCTTCGGGCGTGCCATCGCTTTCGCACAGCAGGATGGCTTCGGCTGTCAGGTCGTAGCCCGCGTGCACAAAGTCTTCGACGGCGGCGGTCATGGGCTTGTCCATCATCTCCAGGCCGGCGGGGATGATGCCGGCCGCTATGACCGCGGCCACCGCGTCGCCCGCTTTGCGCACGTCGTCAAAGCTGGCCATGATGCAGCGCGCCAGCTGGGGCTTGGGGATGAGCTTGACGGTGACCTCGGTGGTCACGGCCAGCATGCCCTCGCTGCCGATCACGGCGGCCAGCAGGTCGTAGCCAGGGGCGTCGAGTGCCTCGCTGCCGAATTCGACGGGCTCGCCTTCCACCGTGAAGCCCTTCACCTTGAGCACGTTGTGCACCGTCAGGCCGTATTTGAGGCAGTGCACGCCGCCCGAGTTTTCGGCCACGTTGCCGCCGATGGTGCAGGCGATCTGGCTGCTGGGGTCGGGCGCGTAGTAGAGGTTGTAGGGTGCCGCCGCCTCGCTGATCGCCAGGTTGCGCACGCCACACTGCACCACGGCCGTGCGGCTTTCGGGGTTGATGTCGAGGATGCGGTTGAACTTGGCCAGCGACATCGTCACGCCCATGGCGTGGGGCATGGCGCCGCCCGACAAGCCCGTGCCTGCGCCGCGCGCCACCACGGGCACCTGCAGCCGGTGGCAGACCTGCAGCACGGCCTGCACCTCGTCGTAGGTTTCAGGCAGGCACACCACCAGCGGGCGCTGGCGATAGGCGGTGAGGCCATCGCATTCGTAGGGCGTGGTGTCCTCGTTGTGCCAGAGCAGGGCGTGGGCGGGCAGCACGCGGCCCAGGGCCTGGACAACCTCGGCCTGGCGCGCGGCGCGTTCGGACAGGGCTACGGTGGGGTCGGCGGCAGTGTTCATGGCTGTCACTGTAGGGGATGGCTCGGTGCCCGGGCTTGAGCTTTTCTTCAGGGGATTGTGAAAAACACCGGATCGCTCATCAATTGATAGCTTCTGGCGCCTGTGGGACAAGCGCTGGAGGCAAATTTGCCTGAGCCTGATGGAGGCGGGCGTGACTCGGGCGAGGGCAGCCGAGCAAGGGCCGCCCCGCAGCAAGGGCTGCGTCTCCCTTCCCGGCGTAGCCGAGAGAAGGGGGAAGGCGCCCAAGGCGACTCAGGGGGATACCTCTACTACGCCATGGTTTTGCGCAGCCACTCGGCAAACGCCGCGCATTCCCACCGGTCCATGGTGCCCGTGCGCCAGCACAGGTAGTGCGCGTGGGGGCTGGCGGTGTCGGTGTCAAACAGGCGCACCAGAGTGCCGTTCTCCAGCCAGGGCGCGCCCAGCTTCAGGCGTACCAGCGCCACGCCCATGCCGGCAGCGGCGCCGTCGCACATCAGGCCGATGTCGTTGAACTGCGAGCCCTCGCTGGGCTCGGCCCAGTCGAGACCCGTGGCAGCAAACCAGGTGCGCCAGGGCTCCAGTGGGCTGCGCAGCAGGGGCACGCCCTCCAGGTCTTCGGGGCGGTCAAAGGGGCCGTGCTCGCGCACGAAGGCGGGGGATGCGAGGGGGGTGACCACGTCGCGCGCCAGCTCCACATGTTCCACGTCGGCATAGTGGCCGGGGCCAAAGCGCACCATCAGGTCGGCATCCTCGGCCACCACGTCCAGCAGCGGGATGGACACCTGCAGGGCCAGGTCGATCTCGGGGTAGGCCTCGGTGAACTGGCGCAGGCGGGGGATGAGGATGGTGCGCGCGAATGTGGGCGTCACGGCCAGCTTGAGCCGCCGGCGCCCGGGCGCGGCCGCCTGGCCCGGAAAGCGCTGCAGCGCGCCCAGCCCCTCGCGCACATGGGCCAGGTAGGCGCTGCCCTCGGTGGTCAGCGAAAAATCGGCCCGGCCAAACAGCCGCACGCCCAGGATCTGCTCCAGTTGCTTGACGCGGTGGCTCACGGCGCTGGGCGTCACACACAGCTCGTCAGCCGTCTGCGTCACGCTGCGCAGGCGGGCCAGGGCCTCGAATGTCAGCAGGCACTGGATGGGCGGAATGCGCCGTGCAGCGCTGCTGAGGAAGGAGGACGGGGCTGCCGTGGCCATGGGAAAGCTGGACTAGCGGAAGATGACTGTCTTGTGGCCGTTCAAGATCACGCGGTGCTCGCTGTGCCACTTCACGGCGCGGGCCAGCACCTGGCTTTCGGTGTCGCGGCCGCGGGCCGTGAGGTCTTCCACGGTGTCGGTGTGGTCGGCGCGGGCCACGTCCTGCTCGATGATCGGGCCTTCGTCCAGGTCGGCCGTCACATAGTGGGCCGTGGCGCCGATCAGCTTCACGCCCCGGTCATGGGCCTGGTAGTACGGCTTGGCGCCCTTGAAGCTGGGCAGGAAGCTGTGGTGGATGTTGATGGCCCGACCGGCCAACTTTTGACATAGGTCAAGAGAAAGTATCTGCATGTAACGGGCCAATACCACCAACTCGGCCCCTTCGCCCTCGATAATCTCAAACTGTTTGGCTTCGGCCTGGGCCTTGGTGCTGCCCGTCATCGGGATGTGATGAAACGGCACGTTGTAGCTGGCCGCCAGCTGGTAGAAGTCGCGGTGGTTGCTGATGATGGCGCGGATGTCGATGGGCAGCAGGCCACTCTTCCAGCGGAACAGCAGGTCGTTGAGGCAGTGGCCTTCCTTGCTGACCATGAGCACGGTTTTCATGGGGGCTGCCGTGGCGTGCAGGCTCCAGTGCATGTTGTAGGGCTCGGCAAAGCTGGTCAGGCGCGCTTTGAGGGTGGGGTGGTCGTGCTGGTCGCAGGCAAACTGCACCCGCATGAAGAACAGGCCCGTGGCGTGGTCGTTGTACTGCGCGGCTTCTTCGATGTTGCCGCCATGCTCCAGCAAAAAGCCGGAGACGGCGTGCACCAGCCCCAGGCGGTCGGGGCAGGACAGGGTAAGGATGTAGGCGTTGGTCATAGCTGTGCAATTGTCGCAGCAAGGGCCAAAGGCCGTGAAACCGTGAAATCAACAAGGAGCGCAAGAAGCGCAATGGGCAACGAGGGCTATGCCTCATCACTGGTCCCCTGGCGGGGCATGCTGCTGTACCTGGTGCTGGGGGTGGCCTGGGTGTTTGCGGGCGACGTGTTGCTGGCCCACTGGGTGACCGACCCGGCCCTGCTGACCCGTTTTCAGACCTGGAAGGGCTGGGGCTATGTGGCGCTGACCAGCGGCCTGGCCTGGTGGCTGCTGCGGCGCATGCGCCGCGCCGAAAAGGTGCGCATGGCCATGGCGCAGGAGCTGACGCAGATCGTGCGCCATGCGCCGGCCGGGTTTGCGCGGGTGGCGCTGGACGGCAGCTTTTTGTGGGCCAACGCCCGCCTGTGCGACCTGCTGGGGGCCACGCCCGCGCAGACGCTGGGCCTCAATTTTCGCGATGTGATGATCGCCCAGGATCCTGACTGGGCGGCGTCGCAGCTGGAGCGCCTGCTGGCTGGCGAGATCGACCACTATGTGGGCGAGCGCCACTGCCTGCGGCTGGACAACGGCCGCCGGGCGCCTGTGCTGTGCACCGTGACGCTGGCGCCCGAAGTGGGCGATGAGCCCGCGCACCTCGTGTGTGTGGTGCAGGACCTCGACGAGATCAAGGCCGCGCGTGCTGCGCTGCAGCGCAGCGAGGCCCGCCAGCGCCTGGCGGCCACGGTGGTGGACAACACCATGGAGGGCGTGGTGGTGACCGACGCCCACAGCCGCATCCTGTCGGTCAACGCGGCGTTCACCCGCCTGCTGGGCTATACCGAGGAGGAGCTGCTGGGCAAGACCCCGCGCGTCTTCAAGTCGGGCCGCCACGACAAGGCTTTTTATGAGGCGATGTGGTCGGCGCTGACCGAAACCGGGTACTGGCAGGGCGAGATCTGGAACCGCCGCAAGAACGGCGAGATCTTCCCGGAGCACATGTCCCTGTCGGCCGTGCGCGACCCGGCGGGCGAGATCACGCACTACGTGTGCATGTTCACCGACATCTCCGAAGAAAAGGCCCAGCAGCGGCAACTGGAATACCTGGCGCACAACGACCCGCTCACGGGCTTGTCCAACCGCACCTGGTTCGGACACCAGCTGGAGCTAGCGGTGCAGGAGGCGCAAGGCAGTGGCGAGCACATCGCCGTGCTGCTGCTCAACCTGGACCGCTTCAAGGACGTGAACGACAGCTACGGCCACGCCACGGGCGACGAGGTGCTCAAGCACATTGCGCGGCAGGTGCAGTCCGCCCTGCGGCCCGGAGACGTGCTGGGGCGCATGGCGGGCGACGAGCTGGCCGTGGTGGCGCGCAACCTGCGCCATGCCGATGGTGCCGCCGCCGTGGCGCGCCACCTGATCCGCGCCGTGGCCGAGCCCTGGCGTTCGCCCGACGGGCTCGAGGTGGTGGCGGGCGTCAGTGTGGGCATCTGCATGTTCCCTGAGCACGCTGGCACCACCGAACTGCTGCTGCAGGGCGCCCATGCGGCGGTCTATGGCGCCAAGGCGCGCGGCCGGGGGGCGTGGTGCTTCTTCCACGAGGCCATGACCCAGGCGGCCCGCGAGCGGCTGGAGCTGGAGTCGCGCCTGCGCCTGGCGCTGGCCCAGGGCCATCTGCAGATGTACTACCAGCCCCAGATCGACATTGCCACCGGTCGCATCCAGGGCGCCGAAGCCCTGGTGCGCTGGAACGACCCGCAAGAGGGGCTGATCTCCCCCGCGCGCTTCATTCCCGTGGCCGAGACCTCGGGCGTCATCGGCCCGCTGGGGGAATGGGTTGTGCGCGAGGTCTGCCGCCAGGGCCAGCAATGGCGTGATGCCGGGCTGCCACCGCTGACCCTGGCGCTGAATGTGTCGCCGCGCCAGTTCCACCTGACCGACTTGGCCGGTTGCACGGCGGCCGCGCTGCAGGCCAGCGGGTTCCCTGCGGCACTGCTGGAGCTGGAGATCACCGAAAGCGCCCTGGCCGAACGTACCGAAGAGGCCCGCCAGGTGCTGGTGCGCCTGCGCGAGCTGGGGGTGCGCATCGCGGTGGATGACTTTGGCACCGGCTATTCGTCGCTGGCGCAGCTCAAGCGGTTTCCCATCGACGTGCTCAAGATCGACCAGGGATTCATCCGCGATATTCCGCAAAGCGAGGACGACATGGCCATCAGCGCCGCCATCATCGCAATGGGGCACAGCATGGGCCTGTCGGTGCTGGCCGAGGGGGTGGAGACCGAGGGCCAGCTGGCCTTCCTGCGCGAGCGGGGCTGCGACGCCTACCAGGGCTACCTGTGCAGCCGCCCCGTGCCCGCCGACGATTTTGTGGCGCTGCTGCGCGCGCAGGCGGAGTCTGCTGCCGCCGCGCAGGGCTAAAAGGCGCGCTCAGACCTTCTGTCCGGGGGGCGCAGGGCGCCACTGCTCGCGCAACTCTGCGCACACATCACGCGGGGGCAGCGCCGGGGTCTGGACCACGGCATCTGCTTGTGCACTTGATTTGATAGCGTCTGGCGCATGCTCCACCTGCGCTATCACCACTTTTGACACCAGATTTGCCGGCCAATGGGTTGGCACGCCCAGGTGGCGCAGCACATGGCCGCCGCCAGCCACCAGCAGCACTGTCTGGCCGGAGCGCAACGCCTCCTGGGCCGTCCGGGCCATGCTGGCGTCGCGGGCGATCTGGATGCGGGCCATGGGCGCAATTTGTGGCTCCGGCAGCAGTCCGCAGTGGCCGTCGCGCAGCGCCTGGTATTGCTGCGCCAGCGCGGGGGCGGGCAGGTGCCGGTCCCAGGCGGTCTCCGCCATGGCGGCCCGCATGCGGGCGCGGGGCAGGTTGCCTCCCAGCACGGGCACGCCGGCGCCCACGGCCGCCATCACCACCGGGCCATAGGCCTGCCATGGCCAGGCGGCGTTGTCCCATTGCAGGGCGGCCTGGGCCTGCGCTTCGCTGGCATCGCGCGGCAGGCCCCGGGTGCTGTGGCCCCGCTCGGCCATTTCCATCACCACGGCCGCCAACTGCCCGCGCGCAGACAGCCACGCCACGGCCTCGCGCTGCAGGCGTTGGTGGTCGGGCGCATCGTGCTGCTCGCCCAGCAGCAGTACATCGGCGGGCAGCAGGCTCTGCAAGCGGTCGGTCCAGAGGGGGGA